>DASSHD010000203.1:0-7849 GCA_035693085.1 Hanamia sp.
TTGATACCATAAGCGAATTTCCGTTGTATCCAGTTCAGTTCCTCGCTCTGGCCTTTTTCCTGATATCTTATCCAATATACATGCACCGGGTTATCCATATCCAACTGATCATTTTTTACATTGAGGTCCACCATGATTGTATTGGTATTAGGTTGCCTTTGAAGATAAAATAAATTATACACATCTCTTTTCGGAACAGGAAAAGTATCGGCCGGTGAAGTCATCTGTGCAAAAACCGGAATAGTGTAAACAATCAATATTACAAGAAAATTAAGCCTCATAAAATTCACATTCATATTATATCTTTTTCCGGGTGTATGAAAAATTGCATTTTAATTTTCAAACTCATTCTCCGGGGTTATCGGGAAAGAAGGTGAGGTGTGCAATTCTTCCTGCGTCTTTTCCTCTAAAGCTTTTTTTGCAGCAAACAATCTTTTTAATGCGGTAATATTTGTGAGCACAGCCATAATTGTAATTGGTATAGTAAATACCGACATCGTTTCAAAAACATGATATTTTATTCCGGGAATAAAATATTTATAATTACCGCCAATAAAATGAGCGGTAATGCCGCAGGCCAGGGCGCTAACTCCTGTAAGCACAACTCTTTCCGGTCGCTGCATTAACCCATCTTTATTTTCTATTCCCAAACCTTCGCTCCTGGCACGGGTATAACTCACCATCATGGAACCTATGAGTGCGATGAAGGCAAATAATGAACTCAAAAAATAATGATGGGCAATTAAATAAAAACAAATTCCGAGAAACATGATTAGCTCACTGTACCTGTCTAAAACAGAATCGAATAATGCTCCATAAGGCGAGCTCATATTTCCCAGCCTGGCCACCTGGCCGTCAAGCATATCAAAAAGCCCGGCAAAAAGTATTAATGCCCCTGCCCATCCAACATAAGAAAGATCCCCGCGATTTCCTTCTTCTGCACCGGCAATAAAAATGACAGCAACCCCGATATTTAATATGAAACCGGTTATAGTTACTGTATTTGGCGTAAAGCCTATTTTTATCAGTAATCTTACGAATGGATTTATAATTTTATAAATCATTTTCTGGAGAGCCTCTCTCATAATAAATAATTAAACTGTCATTAATTAATTTAAAAATTGAACGTGATTAGGGTTCTCAACCCCCATTTCACCACATCCGGATGGTCTAAATAAGTTACCCTTTTTACTAAATCTATCCTGATTAATTTAAAAATATTTGCTATTCCAACGCTTGCTTCGATGTAAGGAGTTTTACCAAGAGCAAAAGTGGTCGGCTGTCCCTGAGCATCAGTTGGAAATTTAAGAAGATCAGGATTCTTATCAGGATTGTTTTCGTCCCTTATTCCACCGTATAATATTTTGAAAGTAGCTACTTCTCTTAGTTTTAATTTTTTCAGTAGAGGGATTTTGTTTAGGAAAAATCCATTAAAATAAAAATCTAAGCTGGAAGCTGCAAACCTGTCGCTTACAAACTCTAAAAAGTTCATCATGTTATAAGAATGATCCTGAAAAGCGTAAGTCTGGTTAGCATGGGGAACAGTAAGTAGTGGAAAAGGTAACTGTCCAAATATATAACCGCCTTCCAGGGTAGCATCTACATAACCTAACTGAGAAAGATAGAATCTCTTATCTGCCTCGAAGTGAATATTCTGGTAGTTATATTCGCCATTCAACAAGCCTTTAATACCCTGACTGAATTTTAGTAAAAAAACAGGATACTTATTTATAATAGGTATCCTGAATTCCTTTTTCTGATAAAACTGTTCATTTGGCGCCCATCTAAATTGGGCTGATAGTTCTGTAGTAGTGATGTCCTGAACATTGCTGTTATCAATAGTTTTTTGAAAAAAAAGATCTCCTGCGGGAGCCTGGTTCCAGTTTTTCAAGGTGAAATCATAAGAAATACCTTTTCCAAACTCTCTTACATAATCTGCTTTAAAATATTTATTATAGAGATATTTATCATGATCACCCCGTTTAAATGATAAAAAGAAATTATCTTCCTGTGTGAAGAGTAGTTCCTGGCCCGGTATAGTGGTTTCGTGTTGATAACTGACCTTTAAATAATTGAGCGGATAAGAATAAACTGATTTATGATTGAATGAATAGGTAACTCCCAGAAGGTATTTAAACTTTTCGTCTTTAAAGCCATAAGCCAAATAAGAATTAACATAGAAACTATTGCTCAGTTTGTCAGTAGTTCTTCCTCCCACTTTCAATCTGAAACCCTCTACAGGGTTGAAGCTATAAAAAGTATTGGTGTTTCCTAATTCCCATTTGCCAAAACCAATATAACCCGAAAAAAGAAAATTAAAAATATCTCCTATCCTTTTGAATGATTTCATATTTCTCAAACTATCAATATTAGAATATGCTTTAGATTCCACCTGCGATAATGGAATGGGCCTGTTGTCAACCCAAAAACTATCAGTTCTTCCTGACGAGTTGTTTTTTACAATAATATCCTTCTCATTATATATGCTGTCCGGAGCAGGGGTATTGATAACAAAATTTTTATACGATACAGTTCTTTCGCCAAATATACCTCCCGAAGACTTTTTGAATAATGAAAATTCAGCCATCATTGTACTTTTTGTTACATGGTAACGTCCATCATTAGCTTTTTCGAAATTCTGATTAATTCTGAGTTCTCTTGTCCAGTTAAGGTTAGCATTTTTACTGATGGTCATACTTATGTTTTGAACACCATAATTTCCGTCAAGCGTAATAAACATAGTTCCTCTGAACAGTAAATCGTTTGGGTTTCGGGGAGTAAAGTAAAGTCGTATTAATTTGCTGCCATTAATTTCAACAGTATCTCTTATATAATACCTGTAAAAGGAAGGCCCCATATCTGCGATAGGGCTAAGAAACTGAGAATTCAGAATGTCAATATTATTTTCATAAATATTTATATTGGAATATAACCTGCTCAGGTATTCTTTAATTCCTTTGTTATCCAAAAAGTCGCCGTAATTAACTTGTCTCTCACCCAAAATAATAGTTTTATTTTCTTCAGGAGTTTTTCTTAAATATTTATCAGATAGTTCTTCAGCAATATAAATTGGCAAAAGAGCTTTACCTTCCACTGTAGTAGTGTCCACATTTTTCAGCACAAATTTATAGTTTTTAAAAAGCAGGTTTTTCTTTAATTTTTCTGGTTTGTTGCTTAAGAAAAGAGCTAATTTCTGATATTGTTGAAATTGTACAAAATCATAAGAGGTAATCTTGTTTTTCTCTTTATTTTCTATTACATGTTCTATTAAAGATACTGCAGGGTTATTTTTATTTCTGTATTTACCTCTTTTTCTTGTTTTAATTACCACGGCTGCCATTTCCTCAGAAGGTTCTAATTCCACATTTAAAGTTTGCTCTTTACCTGGTTTCAGTTTTTTGGAAGTTTGTTTATATCCTACATGAGAAAAAATAATGGTTTTAAGATTTTTGTTTTTTGTTTCAATCGAATAGCTGCCATCATCTCCTGTCATTACTCCTTTGTTATCATTAAAATATACACTTACAAAGGGAAGCGGTTCCATTGTTGTGGCATCTTTAACGAAACCTCTTACAACCGTTTGTGCAAATGTATTGGCTCCAATAAAAAAGGATAATGCCAATAGGGTTATTTTTTTTATTAAGCTAAAGTAATTTTCCATATCTATCCGTTTTAAACACATACCACCTCTGAAGTGGATAATTATACGCCCATCCTACCAATATGGATGTTGCTATTTTGGTAACTATATAATTTACCCCGAGTTTTGTAAAAACATACATGCCGGTTCCATTAAGCAACAGATTGCCAATCCAAATCAACAAATACTTTTTTGCCTGCATAGTTACTTTTACTTTACCTGCCCTGAATACCCAATGCCTTCCCATGATAAAATGAATGATGCCGCCGCCTATAGTTCCTAAAACGCCTGCCAAAACTACGTTTACAGAGAAAAGCTCAACTGCAATTATAGTTACCAGGTAATCACATCCTGATGCAAGTAACGATGCTATATTAGCTCTTAAAAAAGTGAACATCTCAAAATAATTTTAATGTTATCACAGTTTGTATGATTATTAATGCATAAAAACCGGAGAGTACATCATCTGCCATCACGCCCCAGCCCGAAGGAAGTTTTTCCATTTTTTTTATTCCCAGCGGTTTCAAAATATCAAAAAATCTGAAAAGTACCAGTGCTGTAATTACATATTTAATTTTTACCGGAACAAATAATAACGCTATCATCATTCCAGCTACTTCATCTATCACAATTCTGAAGTTGTCTTGTCCCCAAATTTTTTCCACCTTAGCAGAACTCCATACACCAGCTATCAATACAAATAGTAGTAAGAAAATTTGCAAATTAAGGGAAAAACAGGGTACCCAAAACCAAACAATACAATATGCAATTGACGCGATTGTCCCGCCCCCCTTTTTAATAAACCCTATGCCACAAACAGTAGCAATTATTTTATTCAGTCTTATCATAAAGTTTCTACCGGTTCCTGAAATAGAAAGACAACCGTCCCTGAATGCCACTTATTGCGGCACTTTTTTCTAAATCCACCGGAGTGAATAAATTTACTTTTTTGTTGATTGAATTTTCAGACACACTTATTTTGAATTTTTAAAAGTACCGACATACAGTTTTCTTGTTCAGCTTTTGTAAACCCTTTGATTAATTCTTTTTCCATCTCTAAAAACTTTTCATGCATTTTATTGATAACTTCACAGCCTTTAGTGGTAAGCTGAATTACATTTTTTCTTCTGTCATTTGCCATAGCGGTTCTTTTCAAGAATTTTTTTTCTTCCAGTATATCCAAAGTCCTGAGAACAGCAGATTTGGTTTTGTTCATTAAATCAGCTATATCCTGTTGAATAATATTTTTTTTCTTATTCTTAGAGATATAATACAAAAGCCCCATTTGCTCAAATGTGATTTCCGAATTCAGGGAAGCAAAATCCGTGTTGATATTTTTTAATAACATTTTGCCGGTGTAAATTATCATAAAACCAAGTGTGTCCGGCATTTCGCTACAGTTCATCAATAGTTGATTAGTTAACTATTGCAAATTTAAGTATCCATTTTCAAATAATATTTTTGTTTGAAAATTATAAATTGATTATTACAATGAGTTTTTAAATAAAGGATGGTGCTTGACGGAAAATTGGGAATGTATAGAAACAAGGAGAATCTCCCGGATATAGACTCTTTTATAAATGGTACAAAAATTTTTTCGGGAGAATTTATACTTGTTCAATTCAACAACATGAAGCAGTAAACAAACCTGCCTGCCGGCAAAGGCAGGGAAATAAACGTTATTGTTATTTCCTTCTTTTTATAATTTTTTTGCAGAAATTGTCAGAGTGGGACGGTCAAACAATTCCATGCACGGGAATCATACCTTTTAGATAGAATAAGGTTGTTATATTATAAAGACTGGTATTTCCTGATCTGCCAGTGTGTTTTATTATCAAAGATTTCCTGAATTTTAGTTCCAACCAATATGATAAGATGGTACAATAACTTGGCAATAATGAATATAAACCGTATAGCGATACCTCTTAAATTTGTATCGGATTTAGAGTATTTAATTTTGATATAAAAATTGATACTAATTGTCTGCACCGTTTATTAACTGTACTAATTAAAAATGCCAAAATGAAGAAATGTTTTCCCTCGCATCAATTTTTTAATGAAAAGGATGATGCCAGTCTCGTGTTAAGTCTGAGATGTATTTCTATACTTATCATGATTGCATTTATTTATATTCCCTTGCAGGGATTTTCTTATCATGCTCCGGCTCATAATAAGTTAAAGCCTGAAAAAACAACTCTATTTGATGCTACAACAAATAAGTTTGATTTCAACGATACGAGGATTACAGGAACGGTTAGAGATGAAAAGGGAAATCTGATGGCTGGTGTATCTGTAATAATCGTAGGGCAAAGAAGTGGAGTAAGCACCGACAATTTCGGAAAATTCTCCATAACCGTACCACCTTCGGCAGAGTTGAGATTCAGCTATGTAGGTTATAAAACCGTGACGGTGCCCGTAAGTGGCAGGACTAATATTGATATTACTTTGAATCCTGATGTTTCCTCGATGAATGCAATTGTGGTAACAGCCCTTGGTATTTCCAGGGAAAAGAAATCATTGGGATATTCGGTAAGTGAAGTGGATTCAAAAGATTTGGTTAAAGCAGCCAACCCGAATGTACTGAAATCTTTAGATGGTAAAGTGAGCGGAGTGAATTTTACGAATCTGAGCAGTGATCCTACATCTTCAGTTTTGGTAAATATACGGGGGACAACGGCAATGCCTTCAATAGCAAGTGGCGCTGATGTTTCATCAAGATCTCAACCATTGTATGTAATAGATGGTGTCCCGGTTGGTACTCAAACTTTTACTTCTAAAGATGGAGTTGATTTTGGAAATATACTTTCACAATTGAATCCTGAAGATATTGCTTCAGTTACTATTTTGAAAGGAGGGAGCGCCGGTGCTTTATATGGAGCACAGGGGGGTAATGGAGTTGTGATGATTACTACTAAATCCGGACATGGGGGTCAACGGGGACTCGGTGTTTCATACACTGTTTCAGCGCTTGTTGATCAGCCATACCAGTTTTTTCCTGAGCAAACACTATATGGACAGGGAGAAAGATCTTATGAATGGCAATATGACAATACAGATACATGGGGGCCTCCTCTTGACGGAACTTTTACAGCGAATTATTGGGATGTGAAAGCTCAACAATGGAAGAATGGCCCGCAGTATTCCTCTCATGAGAACAGGGTAAAAGCTTACCTGCAAAACGGTAGCACCATTACTAATGCTATAAGTGTCCATGGTAATTATGATAAAGGATCTTTTCGTTTGTCCATGTCCAATATGGATAATATAGGCGTGATGCCCAATACGAAATCCAATCAGAAGACTATCAGCCTGAATACAGAATATAAGTTGACCAAAAATATGAGAGTTACTGTTAGCACAAGTTATTTGCGCACCTATTCGCCAAATAAATCCAACAGCGTTGGGTCTAACAGTGTATTGAACGAACTTTTATTCAATCTCCCTACAAATCTACAGCCACTTGCCGATATGCACGATTATTGGTTGAAAGGGTATGAAGGAGTATTACAAAATGGAGCTATCATGAAGACTGATGGTGTTTCAGTAGCTGCAGACAATCCGTGGTGGACTACTTACGAAGATCTTCACCGGTTTAGTCGTGATAATTATTTTGGCAAATTGCAATTAGACTGGAAACTTTCAAACACCTTATCATTACTACTGCGTACAGGGGTAGAAAATGTAAAAGAGAACTACGAATTAAGAAAATCATGGGGAGCTAAAAGTGATAAGTACGGGCAGTTTGTTAGTGGTACAAACAGCAGCCTTCAGGCTAATTCTGATGCTATACTTACCTATCATAATAATTTTGGAAAGATATCTTTGTCAGCTTCTGTCGGAGGAAATTATTCCTATATGAATTCCAGCAATTTGGAAGCCACTGCGGGCGATCTCAGTTCTCCCAACTTATTTACGCTTGCCAATGCGGCGCCTGGTACTTTAACGATTTCCGGTAGTACCCCATATAGCATAACTCAGGGAGTTAGCGCTTATGGCCTTGCCACTATAGGTTACAACGATCAACTCTTTTTGGATGTTACAGGCCGTAATGATTGGGAAGGTGTTTTGCCTGAAGAAAAAATCAATTATTTTTATCCATCAACTTCTCTAAGCTGGATTGCTTCACAGACATTTCATCTTCCTGAAGTATTTAATCTTGTTAAAGCCAGGCTGGCTTTAGCTGATGTGGGAAATGGGTTACTTAGAAGG
>DASSHD010000204.1:0-3994 GCA_035693085.1 Hanamia sp.
AAGGTCTTTTGGAGAAGTATTATAGCATTAATTGACGTTTAAGCCGGCCGGGCCGCTTTCTTCCGCGGCTGGCCGATAGTTTCGGATCGAATAGTTGATGGCATCACTGCTAAAAGGAAATTATCCGCTGCGCAAAAGTGGAGTATCGTCTTTCGCTTAATCGGCCAGGCCGCCAAAAGGCAAGCGGCCCGGCCGTGTCAATGCACGCGATCCTCAAACCCGATTGCTTCAAAAAGTGAATTATTGAAAATTTTATTAATCACAGGAAATTATCTGCCTGGCAAAAACGGAGGCATTGAAAATTATTCTCATTGGCTGGCAACCCTGTTGTTACAAAATCATTTGGAAGTAGAAGTAGCTGCTTTAAATGTAAATGAAACCGAAGATTATTTTTATGAAGGAGTGAAAGTCAATTATCTAAAAGGCAGCTTTTCTGTTTTTGAATCTTTGCTGGCTAAAGGGAATTTTGATATATGTCACTTTCATGAATATTCGGAATACGGTGGCATAGAGATTCTTTGGTTTATAAAGGCAAAAGAATATTCCAAAAAAGTTTTTTTCACTTTTCATCTTCCTTACTTTACCTGCTATAAAGGGGATTTCAGATACAAAGGTGGGGAAGATTGTAATACATTTTCTGATTCAAAAAGATGTACTGAATGTGTGATTTCAGATAGGACGGGGTATCAAAAAGCCGGCAGGTCGGAAATGTATTTATCCATAGTTTCAGGGATGATGGCTATCACCGGAAAGAAAAGGAAACTTGAAAAAAGAATCATTGAGAAGTATCAAAAATTAAATGAACTGGTTTCCATTTGTGACCATATTTTTATTTATGCGGATTGGTTCAAAAATATTTTATCGAAAAATGGTTATAACGGTCCTTCAATAAAAAAGATACCTTATAAAACTAAAACAAATATACCGGGGGCCGATGAAAAACAAGATCGTTCGATCAAAAATAAACTTCTTTTTGTGGGACGTATTCAGTATCAAAAAGGTTTGCATCTTTTATGCCAGGCGATGAATGATATTGCCTCAAAAGATATTCAGTTGGACGTGTACGGCAATATCATAGATCAGAAATACTTTGAAAAATGTTTAAAAAAATATTCATTTAATTTTAAAGGAACAACGGGCTATCATCATTTGCTTTCCATTTTGAAAGAATATGATTTTTTGGTATTGCCCAGTGTGTTTACCGAAATGTTTTCTCTCGTTATAAAAGATGTGTTTTATGAAAAGGTGCCGGTGATTGCTTCTTCTGCAAAAGGAAACAAAGACGCAATAGTAGATGGTATTAATGGGTTTCTTTTTAAGTATAACGATGCAAAAGATTTGACTGCAACCATTGATAAGGCGTATCAATTAAAAAATAATGGATGGAATCCGTTATTTTCTGAGCCAGAGGATCCGGAAAAAGATACTGAGGAAATTGTTTCTTATTATAAATAGGCCATTTTTTATTTTTGAAAACAAAAATTTCTTATTACTTAAGCCACCCGATTCAATATTTTTCTCCATTGCTAAAACTGATGGCGGACGAATTTGACCTGCATGTATATTACTTTTCTGATGCCAGTATCAGAGGTAACATGGATGTAGGATTCAATCAAAAAGTAAAATGGGATATTCCTTTGCTTGAGGGATATTCCTACACTTTTCTAAAAAATATTTCAAAAAGAGAATCATTGTCCAACCGGATGTGGGATGTAATTAATCCTTCAGTAATACGAACTCTTTATAAAAGCAAAAGCAAGATCGTAATTATAAACGGGTGGAGTTATTTTTCTAATTTGCTTATAATTCTTTTCGCAAAACTTTTTGGCAAAAAAGTATGGTTACGTGCAGAAAATCCATGGAACCAGGAAGTACAAAAAAGTAAGAAATCGCTTTTCCTGAAAAAGATTGTTTTAAAATATTTTCTCTTTCCTTTTATTAATAAGTTTTTATACATAGGTAAAGAGAATAAAATTTTTTTTGAAATTTATGGTGCCCCTTCGGCCAAATTAATATTTACTCCTTATTCGGTAGATAATGAACTTTTTACAAAAATCAGCAATCAAAATTCCGAAAAGAAATCCTCATTAAGTAAGGAGTTGAATCTGCCAAATGATAAAATCATTATTTTATTTACAGGGAAGTTTATTGAAAAAAAAAGGCCGCTCGACTTAATAAGAGCCTTTTATTTGTTAGCCAGTCCAAATGCAATTTTAGTGATGGTAGGAGAGGGCAAATTGAGATCGGAGATTGAAAATTTTGTTGCTGATAATAAAGTTGAAAATGTGATTTTAACCGGATTTGTAAATCAGTCGGCTATTACTAATTATTATTCTGTGGCGGATATTTTTGTGATGTGTTCAGGGATGGGGGAAACGTGGGGGCTTTCAGTAAATGAAGCGATGTGTTTTTCTTTACCTGTGATTGTATCTTCTACCTGTGGCTGCTCCGCCGACCTGGTTCGTGAGGAAGAAAATGGGTTTACTTTTCCTGAAGGAGATATTGAAAAACTGGCAGGCGCTATCAGCAAATTGCTTAGTGATGAAGTTGCCCGGAAAAAAATGGGTTCAGCCTCTTTGGAAATAGTTAAAAATTTTTCCAATAAACACATTGTTGAAAACATGAAAATGGCTATTGGATAAATCTGTTTTATATATTGGTAGCCTGGCAGGATGGAGTAATTCGTCCAGAAGGTTCAAAGCATTAAAAACCATTTGTGATAATACGGATCCGATTGATACAGATCCATATCTTCTTCCAAAAATTATTGTCGGCATACAACATCATTTGAATAGAGGGCCGGGTATTTTTTTACTGAACCGGAAAATAAGGGAACACACAAGAAGAAAAAAATATGATATTGTATTAGTGGATAATAAACCTTATTTATCTAAAAAAACATTACGATTTATAAAATCAAACCAATCTTCAGTTAAAATAGCGGACCTTTTAACAGACGATCCGTTTGGAAAATTTACCAGGTCGTGGCCATTACTAAAACGAACGGCTTCGCTTTATGATATTTTTTTCGTTCAGCGTGAAGTAAATATCATGGAATTAAAGAATGCAGGCGCCAACGATGTAGCATTATGTTATCGTTCATTTGATCCTGCATATAACAGGCCATTGGAATTAAACCAGATGGATTCTGAAAAATACCACAGTTTGATTGGCTTCGTCGGGACTTATGAAACGGAGCGTGCATCATACATTGCTTACTTGATTCAGAATAACATTCCGGTAAGTGTTACAGGAAACGACTGGCCCGGGGGAGAATACTGGGATATTATTAAACCATATTATCGCGGCCCGTCTGTTTATGGTGAAGAATACATAAAGACAATTAATGGTATGGATGTAGCCCTTCATTTTTTAAGACACGGCAACCGCGATGAACAGGACAGCAGAACGTTTGAAATTCCTGCCTGCAAAATTTTTATGCTTGCTGAAAGATCTGAATTGCATCTTCAGCTTTTTAAAGAAAATGAAGAAGCGGTTTTTTTTACTTCTAAGGAAGAATTATTGGAGAAGGTGAAATTTTATTTGGCAGCAAGAGCAGAGCGGGAAAGGATTGCCGTAAATGGATACCGCAAATGTTTTTCTGGGGGTTATGATCATGAATCAAGAATGCAAAAAGTTTTAGAGACTATTAATGATTTGAATACGAATTGACAGGAATGAAAAAAAGAAAATTAGTAATCATTCATTTTGAGCCATTAGAGCGTTTTCCTCCTGTAATGAATTTGTTGGATTATCTGATTGGGGAAGCCAATAAAAATATTATAGTTATAAGTACTGAAGATAAAAAAGGTAGTAATCTTAAAAAGTATGAGAACGCCTTTATTAAAATAATAAGGACTCCCGCAATTGTTCCGGGTACTTTTTTTAGACTATTTAACTATGTCTTTTTTTATTTATATAGCTTATGGATTTTGATTTGGAGAGAGCCTGCTGTTGTTTTGTATTTTGAAACTCTTTCTTCATGGCCGGCATT
>DASSHD010000205.1:0-2912 GCA_035693085.1 Hanamia sp.
GATCTTTTTCAGATTTAAGGTAATAGTCCGCCTCTGGCGGGTTGGATAAATATGAGTGAAAAAAAATACTGGCAGAATTTTGGTGAACTCAACCAAAGTGAAGCATATAAAAAGGCTAAAAAAGATGAATTCAGGGAGGAACTTCCTTTTGAAGAATTAGGTAATGAAAACGTCTTTAATGCAAAAACTCCCCGGAGGGATTTTTTGAAATATATGGGTTTCAGTACTGCCGCCGCCGCTATTGCTGCGAGCTGCGAAATGCCGGTTCGGAGAAGTATCCCTTTTCTTAACAAACCGGATGACATGGTAGCGGGTGTTCCCAATTATTATGCTTCTACATATTTGATGGAAGGTGATGCAGTACCTGTGGTGGTAAAACAAATGGACGGAAGGCCTATAAAGATTGAGGGGAATGATCTGTCATCATTATCAGGAGGAGGCACTTCAGCACAAATTCAATCTTCTGTTCTGGATCTTTATGATACTACGCGCCTTCGTTTTCCAATGGCTAATCGTAAAGAGGCTACTTTCGAAGCAATAGATAAAATGGTTTCGGATGGCCTTTCTGCCAATGCCGGTAAGCCTTTGATAATATTAACTTCTTCCATTACATCTATTACTACCAGGAAAATTATCGGAGAAGTCTTGGCAAAATATCCCGGAAGCCGGCATGTACAATATGATGCGGTTTCTTATAGTGGTATGTTAGAAGCCAACCAGGCGTCTTATGGTAAAAAAGCGATTCCTGCCTATCACTTTGAAAATGCAAAAGTGATTGTAAGCCTGGGAGCCGATTTCCTCGGAACATGGTTAAGCCCTGTGGTTTTTGCAAATCAGTGGGCATCAGGAAGAAGAATAAATGAAAAGAATCCTTCTATGAGTCGGCATATACAGTTTGAAGGATTTTATAGTATGACCGGCGCCAATGCGGACGAACGTTATCTTCATAAACCATCCGAAACCGGAGCTATTGCCCTGGCATTGCTGGGCGCTCTCGGAGGAGGTACTTCTTCAAATATTTCCGGCGATCTGGCTGATGACGTTAAAAAAACTGCAGCAGAATTAATGGCGAATAAAGGAGCGGGATTGGTTGTATGCGGAAGCAATGATGTCAATATTCAAATAATTGTAAACGCAATTAATGAAGCAATAGGAGCAGGAGGGAAAACCATAGACTGGAGTACGCCTGTGAACTATCGCCAGGGTTTGGACTCAGATATGGTTACTCTTACGCAGGATTTGAATGCAGGTAATGTGGGAGCTCTTTTGGTATATGGAGCAAACCCTGTTTACAGCTATTTTGATGCTCAAAAATTTGCTACAGGTTTAAAGAAATGTCCATTCACACTTTCATACAGTGAAAAGATGGACGAAACTACAGAGTTGTGTAAATATATTATCCCTTCTCACCACTGGCTTGAAAGCTGGGGCGATGCAGAACCTCAGAAAGGTTATGTAAGCGCCATTCAGCCTATTATTCATCCATTATTTAAAACCAGGCAGTTTGAATCATCTTTATTAAAACTTACCGGAAACCCCGATGATTATGAAACTTATTTCAGGAAATTCTGGACAACTCAACTTGGAGGACTTGATAACTATGAAAGATTTTTGCAGGATGGTGTAATGGAAAATTCAAAAATTAAAACTCAGCCGGTTTTTGTAAATCCTCATGATCTTACATCCGGGGATGCAGTAGCGCTTGCTACTTCTGATACAAAAGATTCAATTGGCTACATAGCGCCCAAACCTGCTGATTTTGATTCTACAAAATCAACAACAGGAAATTTGGTACCAATGGGTACTGCTGCTTTTGCCGGAAATATTACTGATGCCGCTGCAAAAATCGGAGCAATTAAAGGGGGAGATATAGAAATGGTATTGTACCAAAAAGTAACTATTGGCACCGGCTCACGTGCAAGCAATGCATGGCTTCAGGAAGCAAGTGACCCGGTAGGAAAGGCTACCTGGGACAATTATGTAATTGTTTCTCCCGATCTGGGTAAAAAGTTATTTGGTATTGATATTTTTAATCCACGCCAGGCCGATAAATATGAAATGCATCCAGAGAAGCCTGTGGCGGCTTTAAAAGCAAATGGTAAAACAATTGAACTTCCGGTTATGATAATTCCCGGAACTCATCCCAATGTAATAGCGGTGGCTTTGGGGTATGGCCGTGAAAGTAATGATAAATCGAAAACAAGTGAATTCATTGGCCCTGCAGCAGATGGTGCCGGCAAAAATATATATCCTTTTGCTTTTTTAAATGGTACTAACGTTGTTTATGAAATGCCTGTTTCCATAGAAAGCACCGGAAAAACCTATCCTATTGCTACTTCTCAAACTCATAGTATCACAGAAGGCCGTCCGGTAGTAAGGGAAACAACGCTTGAAGAATTTAGAGCCGACCCCGGTCAATTAAGCAGAGAGGAAGAAGAGGAACTGAAACAATACGGCGAAAACTTTACCCGTGATGCCACCCTTTATCCTACTTTCGCCCGACCGGGAATAAAATGGGGAATGAGCATTGATCTCAATACCTGTATTGGTTGTACTGCATGTACTATTGCCTGTGTGGCAGAAAATAATATTTCTACAGTAGGTAAGCATGAAGTGGCCAGGTATCATGATATGCAATGGATACGTATAGACCGATATTTTACAGGCGATCTTAAAAAACCGGATATTGTTTTTCAACCAATGCTTTGTCAGCAGTGTGATAATGCTCCGTGCGAAAACGTATGCCCTGTGTCAGCAACCAACCATAGCAGTGAAGGCATTAATCAAATGATATATAATCGTTGTATCGGTACCAGGTATTGCGAAAATAACTGTCCTTTCAAAGTACGCCGCTTTAACTGGGCTAACTGGAATGGAGCAGGAAGTTTTCCGGATAACCAACGTGGTATCAT
>DASSHD010000206.1:0-3310 GCA_035693085.1 Hanamia sp.
GACAAGAATGTATCTGAACTATCACATTATCCTATATTAGCCAATATTTCAGATACTTTACACATAGCAAAAGAGTTGGAAGTGGAAGAGATATTTTCAACTATTACTCCAGAACAAAATAAAAATATTTATGATTTGATGTTTCAATCAGAAAAAGAATGTATTCGTTTCAGGATCGTTCCTAATCTCTCTATATTTATTACCCGGGAAGTGCATATAGAATACTTTGGGGATTTACCAATTTTATCTTTGCGAAAAGAACCTCTTGATGATGTCGGAAATAGGATTAAGAAAAGAGTTCTTGATTTGACAGTAAGTATATTTGTAACCATTTTTGTTCTACCCTGGCTGATTCCGATAATTGGATTAATAATATTATTGGAGTCCGGAAGGCCAATTTTTTTTAAACAACTTCGAACCGGTAAAAACAAAAAGCCCTTTTATTGCATCAAATTCAGAAGTATGAAATCTAATAAAGATTCCGATCTAAAACAAGCTACTCAGCACGATACACGGGTAACCTCTTTCGGGAAATTTCTTCGCAAAAGCAGCCTTGATGAATTTCCGCAATTCATTAATGTACTTCGTGGTGAAATGAGCCTGGTAGGCCCCAGGCCACACATGCTGAAACACACAACCGATTATTCTAATCTGGTAGATCAATATATGGTCAGGCAATTTATAAAACCAGGCATTACAGGCTGGGCACAAATTAATGGATACAGAGGTGAAATTACCAACCCCCAACAAATAGAAATGAGAGTTAATAAAGATTTATGGTATTTAGAAAACTGGACATTATGGCTTGATATAAAAATACTTTTTTTGACAGTGTATTATATTTTTAAAGGTGATACTAAAGCATACTAAGTATTGAAAAGTCATAAACAAAACTCCATTAATTCAAAAATTGAATTATCATCAACCCCGGCATGATTCTCCCAAACATTTCTCAGTACATTCTTAAATAGAGATATAATACTTATGGAAAAAAACGAAATACTAAAAGAGTTAAACAAAATTTTCATTGACGTATTTGAGGATGAATCAATTTTATTAAATGAGAATACAACTACTTCTGATATTGACTCATGGGACTCATTGAATCATATTCAAATGATAACAGCCGTGGAGAAGCATTTTAAAATCCGATTTGAACTTAATGAGCTTCTAAACTTTAAAAATGTAGGTGACTTATGCAGGGGTATTGAGGAGAAAAAGAAATAGCCATACTTTCAAATATTTTTTTGAGAATCCTTTTTCTTCTAAATCTAAAATTAGATATGCCAGATTTAACAACTAAAATTCTGCTTCAATGTTGTTTACTTCGATAGTATATTTTCTATTTCTCGGAAGTTCACTGTTAGTTTATTACTTAATTCCTGCTAAATATCGAAATTATTTTTTGATTGCAGCCAGCGCTTTGTTTTACATGTATGTGAAAATTGATTATATTTTCTTAATCATTTTCATTATACTGGCAAACTATTGGACAGGAATTCAAATAGAAAAGTCAGAAACCCAAAATAATAAATTAAGATACCTGTATCTAAGTTTACTGATTAACCTGGGAATCCTGATTTTTTTCAAATATTGGAATTTCCTGATAGAAAATATTTTTGAAATCCTGGGATGGTTTCATTTGAATAGCCAGGAGCCGCTTCCTGTATTGAATATTATTTTACCTCTGGGATTATCCTATTATATTTTTCAAACCATTGGTTATACTATAGATATTTACCGTGGTTCCATAAAAGCTGAAAAAAATATTTTCCGGTTTAGTTTGTTTACTCTTTTTTTTCCGAAATTATTGGTAGGCCCCATTGAAAGGGCAAACCGGTTTTTACCTCAGTTACAGAAAAGAATATATTTTAACAAAGAGAACATCATTGAAGGAGGAAAACGCATAGCAAGAGGGCTATTTAAAAAATTAGTAGTGGCCGACAGAATTTCCATATATCATGCCACTATAATTTCAACAATACATAGCCAAAGTGGTTCAACCATATTATTCGCAACCATATTATATACTTTCCAGGTTTATGCTGACTTTTCCGGATACACTGATATGGCATTAGGAACAGCCAGGTTATTCGGATTTGACCTGATGGAAAATTTTAAACAACCCTTATTAGCAAAAAACGTGAGTGATTTCTGGCGAAGATGGCATATATCACTTTCCTCCTGGGTAAATGATTATATTTTTAATCCCATAGCTTTAAAACGGAGGAATTGGAGTAATTGGGGCGTTTTCTATGCACTACTAATCAGTTTCGTAGTGATTGGAATTTGGCATGGAGCCGCCTGGAATTATGTTCTATTTGGAATACTTCAGGCGTTGGCACTTATGTATGAAACTCTCACAAAGAGAGCGAGAAAAAGAATCTCAAAAAAAATACATCCTTCTATATATAAATACAGCAGCATTTTACTTACCTTTTTATTTGTTACGTTTTCACTTATTATATTCCAGTCAGCAACATTAAGTGATGCATGGAGTATTATTAATGGAATCTTTGCAAATCATGGAGAGTTGTTTTATAATAATCCACCTACTCTTATATTTATGTTAACAGGCTGTGGAATGATGATGTTATACGACATTCAGGTTGAATTCAAAATATTTCAATTTTCATTTATTTCAAATAAAAAATGGATTACTCAACAAACCTGCTATGCTCTCCTGTTAATTTATATCTTAATTGCCGGTGTGTTTGATGGGGGGCAGTTTATTTATTTTGCGTTTTAATTTTTAAAAATATATCGGAGTGAATTGGGCTAATACTAAAAAAAAAAGAGATATTTTTCGATTTTTATTAAAATCTTTCGTTTTTCTTACCATCTTATTTATACTTGATTATTCTATTGGTAATCTTCTAAAATATTTATATTTCAGACAAGGCTCGGGTTCGCTATATGCAATAACGTATTCTATTGATAGTACGAAAGCAGATTTATTAGTTATCGGATCTTCTACTGCCCATCATAGTTATTATCCTGAGGCTTTTCAAAACAGACTGGGGATGTCTTATTATAATACAGGAAACGATGGAACCAGCATATTTTATCATTATGCAGTTCTTAAGAGCATATTAAAAAGGTATTCACCAAAAATGGTGATTCTGGAATTTGATATTGGAGAATTCAACAGTGACCAGAAAAGCTATGACAGGTTATCCGCATTATTACCATATTATTATAATCATCCGGAATTGCGCCCAATCATTAAATTAAAAAGTAAATTTGAAAGAATAAAACTTCTGTCAAAAATATATCCATTTAATTCAATGGTATATAGCGTTTTTATAAG
>DASSHD010000207.1:0-7713 GCA_035693085.1 Hanamia sp.
AAGCAACGGCTATCATTTTAGCCCTGATTATTCCGATAGCTTTTATAGTTACCCGGCGCCCAATATTTCACACGGTTGTATCCTGGAGGCAGTAGTACTTGCACTTGAAAATAAATTTGAAACTTATTCTGCTGGAAAAGGAAATATAACAATAGACAGGATGGAAGAAATTTACGATTTGAGTTTAAAGCACGGAATTACAGTTGCTCCCTTTTACAATGCAAATGGTTTATGCTAAAGACGGTTGCTTTTAAAATTTTATTCCGATGGAAAAAGAAAAAGACCAGGTCTCCTTATTTAAATTAGTATTTACCCATAATTGGGAAGATCCGGAAAGTGATCATTCTGCATTAAAAATAAAAAGCACTGATGCTGTTTTGGCAATCACATCTGGTGGATGCAACGTATTAGGCTTTTTGTTGTTCGACCCTGAAATTATTTACAGCATTGATATTAATCCCGCGCAATCGTATTTAATGGAGTTAAAAATTGCCGCAATAAAAGGTTTGGACTTTGATGATTTTATTTCATTTGCAGGCTTAAAAGAACATGAGGACAGGTTAATCTTATACAAAAAAATCAAGCCTTTTTTAAATAAAGGAGCACTTGAATATTGGAATCGGAATGAAAAAGTTTTATCTCATGGCTTTATCATGAGCGGGAAATACGAGAGGTTCATAAAGTTGGCGGCGAAATTTCTTAATTTATTACAAGGAAGAAAAAGAGTACTTGGTTTATTCAAAGAAAAAACTAAAGAGGAACAGGAAATTTATTTTGACAATGTATGGAATACAAAGCGTTTTCATTATTTGTTTAAGATTTTGTTCAATAAACGAATGCTTGCCAAACGCGGTTTAGCAACAGATTACTTTCATTTTGATGATGGAAGCAAATCTTTCGCGGAAAGTTTTTATAACAGGTCAAAAAAAGCTTTTAGAAATATTCCGGTAAAAGGCAATTATTTTTTATCACTATACCTATTGGGAAAATATAGTAATCCCAATGAAGTGCCTGCCTACTTAAAAAAAGAAAATTTCGAATTGATCAAATCCAGGATTGACAGAATAAAAATTATTACGGGTGAAGCGCAAGAGTGGCTTGATTCAATGCCTGCAGATAGTATTGATTGTTTTGCCTTATCCAACATTTGCGAATTGATGAGTGAAAAAGATACTAAACGTTTGTTTACTGCTGTACATCGAACGGCCAGGGAAAGCGCAAGGGTAATATTCCGTAATCTGATGATACCTCGTGAAGTGACGGATCTATTACAAGAATATATAGTAAAAGATGAACAGCTTAGTCGGAATATTTATGAAAATGACCGGTCTTTTGTGTATGGAAAAGTAGCTGCTTATATTGTCCATAAAAATACCATGTAAACCTTTTTTATGTCATTCTCTCCATATAATTCGATTCATCAAACAGATAAAGTGAAAGGTAATAATTTATTTGGAAGCACATTTGAAGCTTTAAAAAACCCGGTTGCGTTCTTATCTAAGCTTGCAAGGAATTATGGATCTGTTGTAACAGTGCGTTTTGCTGGCAAAAAATATTATGTATTGCAACATCCAACTTATGTAAAACATGTTTGGCTCGATAATTATAAACAATACCGTAAACCAGGGGCAACAAAATTACTGCGAATGTTCCTGGGCGAAGGTCTTTCAACGAGTAATGGTGACTTATGGCTAAGGCAACGAAGGCTTATGCAGCCAGCATTTCATGCACAAAAATTGAAATATTATACCGATGTAATAAATGAAGAAGTAACAACTTTTATAAATGAGCTAAGTAAAATTCCGGATAACTCAAAAATTGATATAAACCATCATTTTTTACAGTTAACGATTCGTATTATCAGTCGCTGCATGTTTAATATGCATTTCGATGGAGAAATAAATATAATGGTAAAAACATTAGAAGAATTAGCTTCATTTGCAGCAGCCTGGATGAAAAGCCCTGTAAAAATTCCAACGAGACTTCCCACAACCGACAATAAGAAATTTAAAAAAAATTGTGAAGTTTTTGATAGCATTATTTATAAAATTATTAAAAGAAGAAGAAATGAAATAGCAAACCGTTGTGGCGCAAACAGGAATGATTTGCTTGATATGCTTTTAAATTTTTGTGATGGGGAAACAAAATCTCCCATTAGTGAAAAATTGTTGCGTGATGAAGTAACGACCATATTTATGGCAGGACATGAAACGACGACTCAGACATTAAGCTGGATGCTTTATCATATTGGCAAAGACAAAAAAATAAGTGAAAAACTAAAAGCGGAAAGTAAAAATGTTTGTAGCAATAAACCCGTTTTATTTGATGATATTCCAAAGTTAAGCTATACAAAGCAAGTGATTCAGGAAACTCTTCGATTATATCCGCCAATCTGGGCAGTGTTGCGCAAACCAATTAAAGATGATACGATAAATGAACTTCACTTACCGGCACAATCAAATGTGCTGCTTAATATTTACGGGCTTCATCATCATCCAAACTACTGGGAGCAGCCCGAAAATTTTTATCCGGAACATTTTAGTGAAGCCAATGAAAAAGCACGTACGGCTTTTGTTTATGTGCCATTTGGCGGAGGACCAAGATTATGTATAGGACATAATTTTGCAATGCTCACAATGCACATTGTACTCTGTCGTATCATCCAATTATTCGAATTTTCTGTTCCTGAAAATTATGTTCCGGTAGTTGAGCCAAATATTTCTTTACGAGCGAAACAAGGCATTCAATTAATAATAAAAAAATTAACACTATAAGACAAATTTGAATTCAATGCAAAACATATCCACATGAATACATTATTTGATAAAACGACCAATTATATTATTATCAGCCGAATAGAAAAGTTAAGGCCTTCCTCAAAAGCAAGATGGGGAAAAATGAATGTTACAAAAATGTTAGCTCATCTTGATCTTTCTTTTCAAGCAAACTTTGGCGAAATTGTATTAAAAAGAGATATACTGTTAAGCACTATTTTCAAACCTGTCGCACGAAGAATATTATTAGGCAAAAAACCTTTTTGGAAAAATATGCCCACTGATAAAAAACTTTTGCCTCAAGAGCCTGTTGATTTTTTTGAAGAACAGCAAAAGGTGATTGAAATGATAAAAAAATATGTAACGCACGGTCCTGAAATTATTTCAAAAAACCCGCATAATATTTTAGGGAAAATTACTGCTGAACAATCGGCCTTTATTTCATATAAACATGTGGATCATCATCTTAGACAGTTTGGTGTAGAATCGATATAAATTCAAAAATTGAACTAAAACATGATTTTATTATTTGCAGATATTGTCACTTTTACAGCAGCTTTGATTTTTTTTGTGTTTGGCATTGTTTATTTCTTCAAATCAAAATCAGTAAAGAATCATTGCAGCACTTTACAAAAAAATTTAAAGGAAGCAAACGAAGAAAACAGAATTTTAATATTTGCTTTAATGCGTGGCGCAGGCGGCGGAGCTGTTGCAATTGCTGTGGTCACTGCCTGGCTTCAGCTGCAATATTCGAAGCAAGTTGAGCCTTCGATTCCATTAGAAATAGTTATTGTTTGTCTGCTGTTCTATTTACCTTCTTTAAATGCGATGTTATTGGTAAAAAGGAATACTAAAGTAAAGCCGCCACTTTTTCTTTTGTCTTTCGCAATGTTATTAATCATTATTGGGTATTTTCTAAATATTGAAATAGCAAATCAGCAATATTAACCAGGAGATTTTACTATAAATAAAAATACTTTTAAAAAAATCAAATGACAATTAATGAATAACTTCTTCTATACTCAAATAAAAAAATTCTATGCCGCTTTAATTATTTTTATTTTATGTAGCGTTTTATGCAGTTGCAATCATTCAGACACTGTGCATGCAATAAGAAAAGATATTTATGAGACAGTTTATGCGTCAGGAAAAATTATTGCCGCTAATGAGCACAGCATTTTTGCATTAAGCAATGGTACCGTAATCAAAAAATTTATAACTGAAGAAGATACCGTAAAACAAGGTCAACAATTATTTCAAATTCAAAACACATCTACAACAGCAGGGCTGAAAATTGCATCAGACAAAGTAAAGATTATACAACAATTTGCTTCGCACACAACTGGGAATGATAAATATTTTATTACCAGTGATTGTAACGGTATGGTGTATAAAATAATGAAAGAACAGGGCGAAGCTGTTCACCTGGATGAACCCATAATTTTAATCGGAGATGCAGATAAGCGCATCATTAAGTTGTCAATTGATCAGGAGGATATTGATAAAATAAAGACTGGTGAGAAGGTTTTAGTGAAGACAGATATTAGCGGCGATACCATTTATACAGCATCTGTCACAAAAATTTATTCATTGATGGATGAAGCCAGCCAGTCATTTAGGGTTGATGCTGTTTTTACTGAAAATTTTCCTTATCAATTTATACATAATAGTGTTGAGGCAAACATTATCGTTAATAAAAAAATGAATGCATTGGTTATACCGCGTAATGCCCTGGTAGGAAATGATAGTTTATGGATAAAACAGAATGGAAAATCTGAAAAGATTAAAGTTGAAACCGGAGTTATCTCTCCGGATTATTTAGAAATTCTTAAAGGTATTGATGAAACAACACAGGTAATTATCCCGAAAATAAATTAAGTTATTATGAACTCAAATGTAAACTTAAGTATAGCAAGGGTTCATTTGCTTTCAAAAAAAAAGCAAACAATCGTCGCCATACTTGGTGTTACGTTCGGTATATCCATGTTTATTCTCATGGTAAGTTTCATGCTCGGCACTAACGAGTTTCTGCAGGATGCAATGTTGTCTTCAACTCCTGATATTCATATTTACAGCAAAATAAAAAATACTGATATTTCTTCTGTTACTGAACAATATTTTAGAGCCGACAACAACCGCCTTGTAATCGTTCATCATTCCAAACCTCCGCGTTCACGCAAAGATTTAAAAAACAGCAGCACCATAATTAATAATATAAAACAAAACAAAAATGTGGATGCAGTTTCACCGGTTTTGTCAGCACAGGTTTTTTTTAATTATGGGCCCGCGCAGCTAAATGGAATTATTGAAGGCGTTGATATAAATGAAGAAACACAAATATTAAATATTTCTGGTAAGATGGTTGAAGGCAGCCCGGCTAATTTAAATAAATCGCAGGATGGAATTTTGATGGGTGAAAGACTTGCTGAAAATTTAAATATTCACATGGGTGAGATGGTAACTGTTCTTACCGGATCGGGAACTATTGAAAGATTTCATCTTGTTGGAATTTTTCAGTTTGGATTAGGTGCAGTGGATAACACTACAGCGATTGTAAACATAGCAAATGTTCAGCAACTTTTGGGCAAAGGAAGTGACTATATTACTGATATACATGTCAAATTAAAAGACATCAATAATTCAAAAAAACTTGCAGTTTTATTTACGAATAAATATGGTTATGCGGCTGACGATTGGGCAACAGCTAATGCCTCTATTCTTGCAACCGTTGTAGCCCGAAATGTAATGACCTGGGTGGTAAGTATTGCATTGCTGGTGGTTGCAGGTTTTGGTATTTATAACATTATGAACATGACCATCATCAATAAACTCAAAGAGATCGCCATATTAAAGGCACAGGGTTTTAACAGCAAGGATGTCAGCGTTATTTTCTTATCACAGTCAATTTTAATCGGTTTTGTTGGGGCTGTTGCAGGAATTATCTTAGGATTTATTTTTTCATACATTATCTCCCGTTTGCCTTTTCCGAAAAGCGACATTGTAAGCCTAAAATATTTTCCGGTAATTTTTGAATTGAAGTATTATGTATTCGGTGTTGTATTTGGAGTCTTAACAACGTTTATCGCAGGTTTCATTCCTTCTTTAAAAGCCTCAAAATCTGACCCGCTGGCTATTCTTAGAAATTCAAACTAATTCAATGAATCAAATTCTAAAAGCACAGAGTATAAATAAATTTTTCCATGAGCCTTTTGACTTTCATGTCCTGAAAAATATTTCCCTTTCAATAAACAAAGGTGAATTTGTTTCCATAATTGGAAAGTCCGGAAGCGGTAAATCAACAATGATGTACGTGTTGGCCACTCTTGATAGAGATTACACTGGTGATATTATTATCAATGATATCAATGTTAAGAAAATTGCCCAAAACCAACTTGCTCATTTTCGAAACAAGCATATAGGGTTCATTTTCCAATTTCATTATTTACTTCCTGAATTTACAGTGCTCGAAAATGTAATGATACCGGCATTAAAGCTAAACAATAGAAGTGCAAAAGAGATTAAAAGGGAAGCATTAGAAAAACTTGCTCAAATGCAGATGGAAGATTTCGCAAACCATCTTGTAACGAAACTTTCAGGTGGCCAACAACAAAGAGTTGCCATTGCAAGAGCATTAATAAACAACCCGGATATTATTATGGCCGATGAACCAACCGGCAATTTAGATTCTGCAAACTCATTAGCCGTCCTGAATATTTTGAAAAAGCTTGCAAACAACGGTAATACAATTATTACTGTTACACACGATGAAGATTTTGCAGGTGAAACAGACCGGCAAATAGTAATGTCAGATGGAATGATAAAGATGTAAACCGATTTATTATACCATTTCGGCACGAGGTTGTAGTTAGGATTTAGCGCAAATCTGCAATAACATTGAAGATTGGCTGGCCTTCCGTAGGCGGCAGTACTGATGAAACCAATGGAGCATTTCCCAGGGTAGGTAGCTGGCTTTCAATAGGGGATTAAACTTCAATTTTTATGCAAAGAAGAAAAGGCAACAATAGATTTCTTAGCCAGTAAACAAATAAATAAACAGGTTTTGATTTTACTTTTTAAAAAAAACAGCGGGGCTTTTGATAATCCCGCTGATTAAATATTTATTTCCCTAAGAAAAATTTAAACCCGATTCCGAAGTTGGTTAGCAGGCTGGAATTCAAATTTATATTTCCTGAAAAATTATTTCCATTTACGGTTGAAATTGAATTTGTAACAGAACTTGTAGTTTCATTTTTTGTACCTGCATAAGAAATCGAAGCAATATTTGGCATTGACAACTCTACCTGCATTCTTTTGCATATAGAATATGATATGCCTGGAATAAAAGAAAGAGTGCCGCCATTAGAAAGATACCTTTGAGCATCATAGCCTGTTTGAAAATGACCTGATGTATTTTGCGCATGAGTGAACAGCACGTCTCCTTCACCAAAAAAATAAAGATTCTTAGCCAGGGGTTTATATTTTCTGTAAAAAACTCCCGCGCTGAATTGATTACTTTTGAATGAATTATTGTTGGAATTGCTATACGATACAATAATTCCTGCAACTGTATTGTCTTTAATTACTTTACCAAATTGAACATTTGAATAAAAGGAATTGTACTTAGAGTTAGAATTTTGCGCATCATTCTGGTGGCTATAACTGATACTTCCTCCCAATAAATACCTTCCCTCATTGATTTGTGCATTGGCGGTAGTTGATGCGAAAAAAATAATTGCGATTGGTAATAGAATTTTTGTTTTCATATTTAATTAATTTAGTTGCACAAATAAATAAACAAAACTTTTATGAATAGTAATTGCAATCTTGTTTAACAAGATATTATCTTAATTCTACTTTGACAAAGTTAAATTCATTTATCAGGTGATTTTATTTTGTAACGCCTGTCGATATCATCCTGTCTTCGCTTGTGCCGCAGTTT
>DASSHD010000208.1:0-3278 GCA_035693085.1 Hanamia sp.
TTCACCGGCAGAAATGATTGGGATAGCAGGCTCCTGAACCAAAATAGATCTTTCTTTTATCCGGCAGCGGATGTTGCCATTCTTCTGTCAGATGCAATTAGTGCATTGCATAATAGCGATGTGTTTTCTTACGTAAAAATAAGGGCAGCTATATCAAAATCAGGCAATGTGAATCTGAATCCCTATGCCTTATCGGCCACCTATTCTCAACCAAACGGTATTGTTAATGGATTTAATACCAGGCAAGGTTTCCCTTATGGTAATACGGTTGGTTTTACTGCAGATAATATTATACCCAGCGCTAATTTAAAGCCTGAATTCGTGAACACAAAAGAAGCAGGAATAGAATTGGGATTTTTACAAAGCCGATTAAGTTTTGAAGGTACTTATTACTACCAAAAAAATACCAATCAGATTCTTCAGGTTACGCAATCAGTTACTACAGGATATACCACCCGGCTTGCTAATGCAGCAGATTTTAATAACTACGGCGTAGAAATGGATTTAGGATTAACACCTTTGGTGAAAATCGGGAAAGGGAGAATTGATATTAAAATAAATGCTACTTATAATAATAATAAAGTGCTGAGTACTTTAGGAAATGTTCCTGTTATAATTGGGGGCAACAACGGCTTTATTCAAAATGCTGTTGGATATCCTACAGTAAATAATATTGCAGTTGTAGGGTCCCCTGCATTTCAGTTTCAGTTATCAGATTATTTGAGAGATTCGGCTACGGGTAAGGTTATTGTAGATCCTATTACCGGGTTTCCTACACAATCTCCTGGTTTGGTTACCAAAGGACGCACTTTGCCATTGTGGATTGTAGGATTTTCTCCCTCCTATTCTCTCGGAGGATTTTCTATAAGCATGACATGGGAATTTAAAGGAGGTAATGATTTTTATTCAGGGCTTGGACCGGATGAAGATTTTGCCGGAATTTCCGCGGCTAGTGTTGAATATGGGCGACAGAGATTTGTTTTTCCAAACTCTGTTTACAAAAGCGCTAATGGAAAATATGTTCCAAATACAAATATCCAGGTACAGGATGGAAATTCAGGTTTTTGGACAGGTGCTAATACCAGAACCGGGATTGCAACGAATTATTTTGCAAGCGCAAATGCCATTAGACTTAGGGAAGTAAATATTTCATACTCAATTCCTGATAAGATATTAGGGCACAATAAAATAATAAAAAAGGTTATTGTTAGCGTTGTGGGCAAAAACTTATTACTCTTAGTTCCAAAATCTAATCAATGGGGTGATCCGGAATTTAATTATTCTGCAACTGGTAACACTTTTGGACTTGCCAGTGGATTTCAATCTCCCCCTGCAAGGTTATTTGGTGGTTCAATAACTGTACAATTTTAAATAAATTTTCAAAAAAAATTCAATGAAACTTATAAATACGAAATGGCTTTTTCTGATTATTATTTTATCAGCAGGATTTGCTTTTAATAGTTGTAAAAAAGGATTCCTGGATGTCAATACAGACCCCAATCGTGTTACAGATGCCAATGTAACTGCTGAATTGATATTTCCACAGGCAGCTAACGCAGTTGGAGTAAGGGAGGCAAACATAGATTTCTTATTCCTGGATCACTGGATGGGTTACATCGCGCAAAATGGACAATTTGCACCTCAACAAAATGAACTTACCTACAATATAGATTTTACATTTGGGAATGCGCTATTTGTAAATCACTATAATACTCTTTTTGATTTGCACCAGGCAGAAGTTAAAGGAATTGCAACAGGCGATACTGTTTTAGCAGGAGCCTCTATAATATTGGCTGCAAAACTTTGGCAGGAGTTGGTAGATTTATATGGCGACATACCTTATTCACAGGTTTTTCAAACTGATAAATATTCAAGTCCGGTTTATGATAAAGCTCAGGATATTTACAAAGATTTACAGGGCCGGTTAGATACCGCAATCGGCTATATGCATACTACCGAAAAAAATGCATTCATTGCTGCTGATATTGTAAATCACGGAGACCAAAATAAATGGATTCTGTTTGCGAATACTTTAAAATTAAGATTGCTGATACGACAATCGGAAGTTCCCGGCTTTGACCCTTCCTCAGACATTACAAAAATATTAAACAATGGAGGGGTGTTGGGAGCAGGGCAAACAGTAAGTGTAAATCCGGGTTATTCAAACGATCTCAATAAACAAAATCCATACTATGCGATTTTTGGTTGGGATCCTACGGGTGTTGTGAGTACTTCTGCCGATAACGCGAACGCATACATCGTAAATATTCTTAATAGTACAAACGATCCCAGAATCGGACGTTTCTTTTACCCGGTAGGATTTTCCGGAGGCACTTACGCAGGTGCTGTATTTGGTGCATCTCAATCAACTCTACCAACCGCTGCTAACCTATCCTATTTCGGTCCCGGATTGGTTGGTACTATTAATTCATCTAATTCAGGTGACGGTTCGGGCGCCAAACAAAATCAATGGATTTTCCCTTCTTATGAAAGCATGTTTTTATATGCAGAAGCCGTTGCGAGAGGCTGGATAACGGGAGATGCACAAACCGCTTACATGGCGGCTGTTACAGAATCTTTCTCCTGGCTTGGGACACCTGATGCTGTAAATGCAGCCGCAACCTATATGAGTAATAACCCTTCGGCCAATTGGGCGAATGCAGGCACTTCCTCTTTATCCATGGCAAGATTTATTGCTTATCAAAAATATATAGCAAACACCGCTATTGATCCGTTGGAATCTTACTCCGATCTCAGAAGATTGAATTTTTTAACTGATAACAGCTATATATCCGCATCACCGGGTAAACTCTCAAATACCCTGCCTGTAAAGTTGTTATATCCTCAAAGTGAATACACTTCCAATGCTGCAAATGTACCAAAAGAGGTGGGTGGGCCTGGTGGTGACTTATTTACCAAAAAAATATTTTGGCAACCTTGATTACATCAATTGAAAAACTTTTTTTAATAATAAAGTAAAATTAAGAATATGAAATTGCACTTTAAAAAATCATTAAACGTGATGATAGGGCTTCTTGTAATCGCAGCATCTGGCTGCTTAAAAGATAAAGCGTATGACAATGGTGAAATACAATCAGGCCATGGTTCAAAAGTAAAAGTTATAGCAATCGGGACGAATGTATCAAGCCAGGGAAATTTTTTAAATCTGTCATTAAATTCATCCGCAAATGATACTACAATAAATTTGATTCCGGTAACACTTGGATCTTCTTCTCCTGCTCAACAAGACATACATGTAACATTAGTGCAGGATTCTT
>DASSHD010000209.1:0-2096 GCA_035693085.1 Hanamia sp.
TGAGTCTTTTAAATATCATTCTGATCATCGTTCCGTTGATCTGCATCATTTTTTCTACCATCTACATTTACAACAGCTCAGAATTTATTGAACTGTTAGTAAGCCAGCCGCTGAAAAGAAGAACCATTTGGCTCAGTTTATTTACAGGATTATCATCTTCACTTTCGTTGGCTTTTTTTATAGGCATTGGCATTCCCATTTTGCTTTATCATGCGGATGCCACCGGATTCATGATGATTGCAACAGGACTTTTTTTAACCGTGGTTTTTGTGAGTATTGCCATGCTGGCCGCAGGCCTCACACGCGACAAGGCAAAAGGAATCGGTTTGTCCATTTTATTATGGCTTTATCTTTCTTTGATTTTTGATGCTATTGTTTTATTCCTTTTATTTCAATTCCAGGATTATCCTTTAGAAAAAATAATGGTGATTTTGAGCTTTCTAAATCCAATAGACCTAAGCCGTATTCAGATTCTTTTACAAATGGATATCTCCGCGCTGATGGGTTATACAGGCGCTGTCTTTCGCGAATTTTTCGGCAACAATACCGGAATCATTCTTTCTTTCCTGGGATTGATTCTCTGGATCATTTTTCCATTGATAATTTCTTTGAAAACATTTAAGAGGAAAGATTTGTGAGAGGGATTTATTTAATTTAAACGAACTATAAACGATAAGCCCGGAACAAAAATATTTATAAGAATTCTCACAGTAAAGAAACAAATAACCTGGATTCTTATTTTTTCTATTAAAACAATTCGTGTGAATTCGTGTAACCTGTCTGCCGTCAGGCAGGTTCGTGGCCGATCTCCTTCATTAAATAATCCGTGCAAATCAGTGTAATCCGTGGCAACCTTCCTAACACAATTCAATCACCATCGCACTTGCACCACCGCCACCATTGCATATTCCAGCCGCACCTGTCTTTCCATTATTTTGTTTCAATACATTAATCAGCGTAACAATTATCCTTGCGCCGCTGCAACCGAGGGGATGACCAAGAGCAACTGCTCCCCCATTTACATTTACTTTAGCAGCATCCAATTTCATATTTTGTGTATTTACAATTCCTACCACGCTGAAAGCTTCGTTCACTTCAAAAAAATCAATATCGCTTATTTGCAACCCCGCTTTTTTGATGGCTTTTGGTACTGCAAGAGAAGGTGTGGTGGTAAACCATTCCGGCGCTTGTTCAGCATCAGCATAACTCAATATTTTTGCAATAGGCTTTAAACCTAAACTATCTGCTTTTTCTTTGCTCATCAAAACTAAAGCTGCTGCTCCATCATTAATGGTACTTGCATTAGCAGCGGTTACACTCCCACCCTTTTCAAAGGGCGATTTTAAACCAGGTATCTTATCAAACTTCACATTGAAAGGTTCCTCATCTTTAATCATCATAACTGGATCACCTTTTCTTTGTGGAATCTCTACTCCTACTATTTCATCTTTAAATTTTCCTTCATTGGTTGCGGCCTGGCTGCGCTTATAACTTTCAATGGCAAATTCATCCTGCTGCTCACGCGAAATTTTACATTCCCTTGCGCATAATTCTGCTGCATTACCCATTGCGTAATCTTTGTAAACATCTGTTAAACCATCTTTTGCCATTCCGTCAATCAAATTTGTATTTCCATATTTATTACCCCAGCGAACTGCGGGAGCATAAAAAGGAGCGCTGCTCATATTTTCCATTCCACCTGCTACAACTATATCCGCATCGCCCAATAAAATACTTTGAGCGCCATTCATAATCGCTTTCATTCCGCTTGCGCAAACTTTATTAACCGTTGTACAACAAACGTTGGCAGGAAGTCCGGCAAATATTGCAGCCTGTCGTGCAGGAGCTTGTCCGAGGTTTGCCTGCAACACGCATCCCATATACACTTCTCCCACATCTTCCGGTTTTATTCCTGCTTTTTCAACAGCCGCTTTAATAGCAACAGCACCCAATGCAGGCGCAGAAATATCTTTTAAACTTCCACCAAAACTTCCTATTGGAGTGCGCACTGCAGAAAGGATATAAACTTCTTTATTTTCCATGATAAAAATTTATATCAAAGATACAAACAGAAAACGGATGACAGATTGAATATG
>DASSHD010000210.1:0-2533 GCA_035693085.1 Hanamia sp.
TGGGTACGCATTAAGCGCTATTTCAAAACCGATGATGGCTGTTTTCATTTATCCATTGTGGATATTTTTTGCAAGAACTATTGACAGGTTGGGTAAAGGAATTCGTACAGGAGCAAGGGATGCGATGCTATCAGATGAAGCAACTCAGGAAACCAAAGGAAGAGTATTTGGGTTCCATCGTTCAATGGATACGCTTGGCGCAGTATTGGGTCCTGTATTTGCCTTAATTTATTTAGCAAAATATCCGGCTCATTATAAGATGTTATTCCTCATTGCATTTGTGCCAGGTATCCTGGCGATTGGATTTACATTTTGGATAAAAGAAAAAAAGAAAGCTCACATTGAACAAAAAACAAAAACCCGATTTTTGGATTTTATCAGGTACTGGAAAACAAGCCCTGCTATTTATAAAAGATTAGTTATTGGGTTATTGATTTTTACCTTGTTCAACAGTTCAGATGTTTTTTTATTATTAAAAATAAAGCAAGCAGGTTACAGCGATACTATCGTGATAGGCATTTACATTTTCTACAATGTTATTTATGCAATCTTTTCTTATCCAATAGGCGTATTGGCTGACAGGTTAAGCATGAAGAAAATATTTATTTCAGGGATCATGTTATTTGCATTTACTTATATCGGAATGGCTTATGCAAAAAGCACTCTTATCTTTTTTCTTTTATTTTTTCTTTATGGCGTTTATGCAGCAGCTACGGAAGGCATTGCCAAAGCATGGATTTCGAATGTTTGTGAAAAAAATAAGACAGCCACTGCTATCGGAACTTATACTGCTTTTCAAAGTGTAGCTGCTTTAATTGCAAGTTCTTTGGCAGGAATAATATGGTATTTATTTGGGGCTTCCGCTACTTTTTTATTGAGTGGGCTTATTGCAATTACCGTAGCAATTTATATTTCAAGGATTAAATAATTCCATACAACTATGACAGTGATTATGGGTTGGCGCTGGTCTCAGTTTCATTTATTAAAATCTCATATTAATTATCAGCGGTATTTATTTATAGAAGCACAGTAGAGCAACAAATTTTATGAATTTTTATTTTACCCGAATTTTCCATAAAAAAAATTTGATAATGATAACTTAACGTTGGCTTAAAGTTGGGGTAACATTGGTAGGCGACTTTTGCATCGAAATAAAGAAATTTATGAGCAAGTCATTTATCCTTCTAAAAACCAAAACGAAAATCTCAAAATTATTATTTGGATTTTTATGCCTGGTGTCTATGCACGCCATGTCTCAGGACACAACTAAAACAAAAGAAGAATTCAAACCTTCCGGTAAATTATGGGGTTATGCATTTGGCGATTATGCTTATAAACTTCATGCAGATTCTGCATTGAGAGGGAAGCAACAATATTCGGGCCTTCCCAAAAATTATAATTCCTTCAATTTTCGACGGGTTTATTTAGGGTATGATTACCAGTTTACCCAAAATGTATCTTCTCAATTAATTCTGGCACATGAATCTTCTTTTGAAGCTAACCCCTCCGGTACAGATGCGCTGACTGACAATAACAATTCAGTGTATATAAAGGCCATGAACATCAGTTTCAAAAATATTATACCACGAGCTACAATAATTGTCGGACAGCAGGCTACTCCCACTTATGCTACTCTATCTGAACACGTTTGGGGATATCGCTCCATTGAAAAGACCATTGCTGACATGAGAGGGGTATCAAGCTCCACTGATTTGGGAGTTGGGGTTTATGGAAAGATTGGCAAAAATGAAAATGTGGGTTATGACGTAATGTTGGGCAATAGCAATGGCGCTAAACTGGAAAATAATAAATACAAGAAAATTTATACTTCTTTATATGTTTATTTCTTTGATAAAAAATTAGTGCTCCAGGGAAATTATGAACATGACAGGACTTCATCTGAACCGCTTCAAAAAGACATCAACAACTTTAAAGCATTTGTTGCTTATAAAACAGGAACCACAACTATCGGCGTAGAGGCTTTCACTCAATTAAAAACGAATAATATTTATTATTTTAAAGGAGCTTCTACGGTTGATTCAGTCTACTCAAATGTTATGCCATCCGGAATATCTTTTTATGTAACAAGGCAATTAAAAAAAGACAAAGTAAATCTCTTTGCACGCCTGGATTTTTATAACCCTGATACTAAATACAACAGCAATAATAAATATAGTAGCGGATATAACACAACCAAAGAATCTTTTGCCACTTTAGGGCTTGATTTTATTCCTTATAAAAATGTGCACATCATGCCTAATTTATGGTACAATCAATATCGCAGTAAATCGCCGGATGCTAGTGGCGATTTAAAAAATGATTATGACCTGGAAGCCCGCATCACTTTGTATTTCTTATTCAATAAATAAATTATCAATAACAAAAAAACTAAAGAGGTTATTGGGAAAAATCACCCATTAAAAACTAACATTAAAATTAAAAAAATAAAAAATGATAAAAATTAAAAAGTTTATTTTGTCGATGTTAATCCTGAGTGCAGGATTAATCTCTTGTGGCGGAGGTAATGGAACTA
>DASSHD010000211.1:0-3708 GCA_035693085.1 Hanamia sp.
CATTGATGTAAACACCGGGATAGCATTCAATAGCAATTACAATTTTTTTATCCCGGATTTGCTCACAGGCATTCTTCATTTTATTGGCAATATTCTTCCAGCCTACGATACAGGAATGACCATTAATTTTTATTGACGGGAACTTGTCATAATTTGATTTTTTCAATTGATTCATTTATTGGAGAATAGCGATTTTCAAATTTTAAAAATAATCTAAAGGTTAATAATCAATATTAAAATGTCCATAATAAATATAAATGTAGGGGATTCTTTAAAATGTTTAATTTCTAAGCACATGGAATGCTATCTAATGTTGAGATATGACAGACCTTAAAGACTAAGGAATGAAAAGTCTAAAACATTTGGACACTTTTTTGCTCATTATTCATGACTGGCCTTGTTACTTATTACCTATCTATTCTCTACCTGCGCTTCGTGCCACATACTTGAAAATTCTCCAAGAATGGCAAATCCTTTTTTATTAAAATGAAGCTTATTTAATTTAAGATCATCAATGTCTGATTGAAAAACTTTTCGGGTAAAAGGATTCATCGTACCTCCTATTAATCCGGCGGGAACAGCAGGGTCATATTGAAAGGGAGGATCTACCAAAGTGCCACGCGGATACATAATACCCGGTTGGCCTTCACCACGGATATCCAATATGCGGGGATGATCGAGACCAAGAGTATGGCCAAATTCATGAGCAGCAGTTGTTGAATTGTTTAATAAATTTTCCAGTTTAAAATACCCGGTATTGGAACCCAATCCATCTACAAAAGAAATATTTCCACTGGCATATTCTTCAATACGAAAATAATTATTGCGGGGATTGGTATTTTCAAAAATCGTTTCAGGTTTCAATGAAGGCTCGTAAATTCCTTTCATATCAAAAAACACTTCATAAAAATTTCTTTTTATGACTGCTTTCCCTTTTGGTTCGTTCCAATGATCAGCAATATCTTTTACAATTTGTTCACTCAAAGTATCGCTGGCAGCATTCCCATAAAAATATATGGTAGCGTGAAGGATCAATAAATTATTTTCAGGTTGTAACTCTATCTCGCCCATATTTAATAGAGAGAAAAGGATAAGTAATCAGTAATAAGTTATCTTCTCATTACTGATTACTTACTGCTATTGACTTGTTATCAACTTAAAGTTGCGTCCATTGTGATATTAATATTCGAGCTTAACGATTTGGAAATCGGGCAATTTTCTTTTGCATCTTTAGCGCAAGCATCAAATTTTTCTTTAGTGATGCCCGGAACTTTTGCTTTTACAGTAAGATGTGATTTAGAAATGGCGCCGGCGCCAAAAGTGATATCGCATTTGGTTTCAATTTTATCAGCCGTGAAACCTGCTTCGCTTAAAACAATAGCAAATTTCATTGAGAAACATCCGGCATGTGCGGCAGCTACTAATTCTTCAGGGTTGGTGCCATCTTTTGCATCTCCAAATCTGGTTGCGAATGTAAAAGGCGCATTATTCAGCGCTTTGGTTTCTGTTGAGATTTTTCCTTTGCCTTCTTTGGCGCCTATCCATTCGGCGTTTGCATATTTACTCATAGTTTTTATTTTTTATGATTATGAAATTTGTTTTTGATTTATTATTTAAAACGTTTCACCTCACTGTTTAGAAATACTCATTATTTCCTTGTTTACTGATAAGATTCTTTTACTTTCTTATTCCTTTTTTTTATTCCCTGTTAATACTCGGGCAGCACCGGCTTCGTCTGCATCATCTTTTCTATTTTCTCCAAAACATCGGGAGTAAGTTTTTCTACTACTTCCAAAGCTTTTAAATTATCCAATAATTGTTGCTTCTTTGTCGCGCCTAATATGGCTGTAGTTACATGAGGATTTTTAATACACCAGGCTATGGAAAGTGCGGCTGTAGTAACTCCCAGCTTAGAAGCAAACTCACTCAACTTTTTTACTTTCTTTATTTTATCATCTACCATCAGGCGATCCTTCAGCCAGCCAAATCCTTCCAAAGCCAAACGTGAATTCTTGGGAATGCCATCGTTATATTTTCCGGTAAGTAATCCTGATGCAAGCGGACTCCATATCGTAGTGCCCAGTCCTACAAAATCATAAATGGACAAAAATTCTTTTTCAATTTTTTCTCTTTCAAATAAATTGTATTGCGGCTGCTCCATTGTAGGGCCGATGAGTTTATATTGTTGCGCCACACGATGCGCTTCCATTATTTCTACACCGCTCCATTCACTGGTGCCCCAATACAATATTTTGCCTTGTTGAATCAGCGTGTTCATTGCCCAAACAGTTTCTTCTATTGGTGTGTTTACATCAGGGCGATGACAGAAAAATAAATCAAGATAATCCACTTGTAACCGCTTCAACGCATCATTACATGCTTCTATTACATGTTTGCGGCTCAAGCCTTTCTGGTTGGGTTTATTTTCTTTTCCATGAAGCCCGAAAAATACTTTGGACGATACAGTAAACGAACTTCTATCCCACTTTTTCATTTTTAAAACACGGCCCATCATTTTCTCACTTTCGCCTCCTGCGTACGCTTCGCTATTATCAAAAAAATTGATGCCGTTATCATAAGCGATTCCCATTAACTGCCCGGCAATCTTATCATCTATTTGTTTTTGAAAACTTACCCAGCTTCCAAAACTTACTACGCTTAATTGTAATCCGGATTTACCCAATCGCCTGTACTCCATTTTTTATTTTTTAGTTGATAAAATTAAGAAGAAGAATTTACGACTTTGGTAAATAAAGTCTTCTACGGAAATTCCGATGAACTTACTCTTACAATTCCCCTGCCATTTATTAAATGCCAGTTGTGAAAATCCTGTGGTGCGTCTAATCCGTCTCCATCAAGGACTTCAGTAGGTGTGCGAATTCTTACAGGTTTATCAGTGTAGAATTCTTCACCCGGCCTGTTCCTGTCCCACCACAATTCATTGCAATACAAAGTATCTCCTTTTTTGTTCATCACTACTACACTGTCTTTCAAAAAAACTTTACTTTCCGATTCCATATATTTTGCATAATGCGCATCCATCGTGCTTTCTACACGAAGGCTGTCATCAAAAAAATCAGCGTGAATTGTTTTTGTAAATTCAATATATGGTCTCTCTTCCTCGTGCCTCAACATTAAAGGAGCGGTAATTTTCGATTTGGTTTGATCGCCAATTGAATAAAGGATGGTAACTCCCTTAGCTGTTTCTACACCTATCCTTTTCGAAGTAATTTTATTAATATCTTCCAATGAATTCTCGCACGAGGAAACAAAAAAACAACCCAATACCAAAGTAGTTTTAAAGTAAGATGAGATATGAAACCTAAAATAATTCATTAATGGAAATGTTGTACGAAAACACAATGACGATTCTATTTTTTGACATCATGATTATATTCGCTGATTGCATACAGACCTTTAAGAATCAACCAGGGGTCGGCAAATATCTTGTTTTTGAGATGCCCTTCAAAGTTGACAGTATCCCCGCCGGTTAAAACCACGTTAAAGTTGCCAAACTTTTCTTTGTATTCATTGATAATCCCATCTATTTCTGTGGCCATCCCCAGAACAACCCCACTTAAAATATTGGTATCCGTATCATACCCTATCAAAGGAAAATTCCATCCAGTAGCCTTCGCGTCAAATTTTATAATGGGAAGTTTTGCAGTAAAAGAATTTAGAGACTTGAAACGCATTTCCATTCCGGGT
>DASSHD010000212.1:0-6407 GCA_035693085.1 Hanamia sp.
ATTCAATCTGGCAACTGTTGTATCCGAATATGTGCACCTTCCCAAAATAATTTCATTTTTAAAGTTAAGAGGGTCTTATGCTGAGAGTAAGGATGGGGGCACATCTGCCTTTTTTTCTCCTGACGTAAGTTCTACTCCTTACTCAAATTATGGCTATAGCTGGCCTTCACCTTATGGAGGCCCTGCCTATCAATTTTCCCAGCCTTATTCTTTAGGCCCTACCTATAGTGCTCAGAACAGCGCCCAATATAGCAATCAAACAGTAAGCAAAAATATTAGTACTGCAGAAAGGAAAGCCACTGAATTCGGGATAGATTTACGTTTATTTAATAATAAAATAGGTATTGACGTAACCCGGTATCACTATCTAAATACAGGTATTGTAAACCAGGGTACTTCTTCCTCTTCAGGGTACTCATCTTATCTCACTAACGGTAACGTATATACTAATGATGGATGGGAAGCTACATTGAATGCCAAACCGATCACTAATCCAAATGGATTTAGCTGGAATATAATTGCTAATTTTTTCACTTACATAAGAAAATGGGTTAAAGATTCCAATCCTAATAATTATGAATATAATGGCAAAAGAACTGATTTGGTATATGGAAATGCTTTTGTAAGAACACCTGATGGCAAGATGGTCATTGACCCCGGCACAGGAGTTTATACCCGCTTTTCCGATTTGGGTGTTTCAGCACAAAAAATATATGGACATTCGGATCCAAACTGGCAATGGGGTCTTGTAAATGTGGTTAGCTACAAGAGCTTTGCTTTGCATTTTCAGTTTGATGGCATGGTAGGAGGCGTAATGGAAGATTATGTCAGAAAGAAAGAACTTCAGGGTGGACGACACATTGAGGCAGCTACAGGCGCTTTTGGCAAAGCAAGGCCAATGGACGAAGCTAATATTGCAGCCTACACCGGCAATGGTGTTAATTTAACAGGTGCGCCTATTACTCTTGATCCACTTACGGGTGTAATCACCAACATGAAAGATCTCACGGAGACCCAAAATACTACTAAAAGCGAGGTTCAACCATTTGTTACCAGAATGGCTTCCATCCCGGATTTAGACATTATTAAAAAGACATATACCAAATTAAGAGAAGTAACTTTTACTTACAAACTTCCAAAAACCCTATTTGGCAATAAATCATTTATCCGTGAAGCAAGTGTTTCATTAGTTGGCAGGAATTTACTATACTTCTTCCCCAATAGATATAAGGATGTGGATGTGGATCAATATACCCAGGATTCGGGTTCTGGTTTGCAAACCCCAACTACCCGAAATTATGGCTTCAACATAAACCTTTCCTTTTAATTCATTAAGAAAAAAAATATGAAAAAGATACAACCCTTACTTTTAATAATCATCAGCATCTCACTATTGAATTCCTGTACCAAGCAAATAGATGAGAAACAAGCTGATCCTAATAATCCTACAAGCGTTCCACCGAATTTGATTGTAGGAACTGTGTTAACTGATATGTCCGGCACGGGAAGTGCAGGCAGTTTAGGAGGTATTAATTCCTGGTCTAACGTTAGTCAATGGAATCAATACCAGTGTCAGAATTATGATTATTATGGAAACAATATATATTCATGGACAAATGGCTCATTTGATCCCTACCTGGTATTAAAGAATGTAATTCAGATGCAAAAAGAAGCAACTTCAAGAGGCGCTTCTGCTGTAAACCCTTTTGAAGCTGTGGGAAGATTTATTTTTGCATATTACTATTATAACCTGACAAATATGTTTGGGGATGTACCACAAACTGAAGCCCTGGAAGCGCCTGGAAACTCAACTCCCTCCTACACACCTCAAGAACAGGTTTTTCAGTATGTACTAAATGACTTAGATACCGCGAATACTGACCTGGCTTCATTAATTACAAGCAATGATAATTCATTATCAGCATCACAGGATATATACTATGGAGGAGATCTTACAAAATGGCAAAAGTTGGTAAATTCCTTTAAACTAAGGGTATTAATTGACTTGAGCAGTAAAGCTTCCGATGCAACATTAAATATTCCTGCTCAATTTGCAAACATCGTTAATAATCCTTCCAAATATCCTATCTTCACAAGTCAAGATGATGATTTGGAATTTAGATATAACCCGGGGGGGTTAAATACTTATAGCACTTATCCTTTTGATCCAACTAATTATGGCTCTATCGCACAGCGTTACAATATGGCTGCTACCTATGTGAGTGCTCTTACAACCTTAAGCGACCCAAGAGTTTTTATTACTTGTGAACCTGCAAGCGCACTTTTGGGAAGTGATCCTAATCCATGTCAATTTAAATATTTCGTTGGGGCAAGTACTGGTGAGCCTGTTCAAATTATGTATGGCAATGCCAGCGCAGGATTATATTCATACTTAAACAGGTATAGGTATTTTTACGACTATACCGGTGAGCCGGATGTTTTAGTGGGCTACAAAGAAATGCTTTTCAATATTGCTGAAGGTATCGAACGCGGATGGGTTTCAGGTGATGCGGAAACATTTTATAAAACAGGAATTACAGAATCAATGGCATTCTATGGCATTGATGTTACTCAAACAAACTTTACTGCCCACTTTCTTCCTGCGGGTGCTAATAATCCTACCCAGGCTGCTCCTTATCCATTTAGTTTTAATTTTTCAAATTATTATGCACAACCCGCTGTGCAGCTTTCTTCAACTCCGGCTACTGCTATTGACCAGATAGTGATGCAGAAGTATGTGGCAATGTTTGGAAATTCAGGATGGGAAGCATATTACAACTGGCGTAGAACAGGTGTTCCTGCTTTTCAATCAGGGCCGGGCGTGGGAAACAATGGAGTTATCCCTAAAAGATGGGCTTATCCTGTATCAGAACAAGTGCAAAACAAAGCTAACTGGAGCGCAGCTTTAACTGCACAACAATTTTCAGCGGATGACCTTAATCAAACGATGTGGCTTTTGAAATAATTTATTGTGTAATTTGATTTTCAAGCGTAATTAAAACTAATAAATCGGTTGCTGATGATTCAATATCAAATTAAGATTTCGAACCGGTTTGGTTTAAAAAATTTAACTCAAAAAATATTCTGCACAGTTCAATATTAATTTATAGAAAATGAAAAAAGAAGAGGCCGTAAAAATTGCCGATGAAATACTTGCTCTGTATAAGCAATATGGTAACGAGGATTACATTGGTGAACCGGTTTCACAGATTGAACACATGTGCCAATGTGCGCAGTTTGCAGAAAAAGGAAATTATGATGATGAAGTTATTCTCGCTGCATTTTTTCATGATATTGGACACTTATGCGAACACATCATGGAAGTAAAATATATGGATGGCTATGGAATAGTGGACCACGAAAAAATAGGCGCTGAATTTTTAAGCAAAAAAGGTTTCTCCAAAAGAATCACCAGGCTCATTGAATCCCACGTGGCGGCAAAGAGATACCTTACCTATAAAAATCCCGCTTATTATGAGAAACTTTCTGATGCAAGCAAAAACACTTTAAAATTCCAGGGGGGACGAATGGACAAACATGAAGCAGAGAATTTTGAAAATGAAGAATTATTTACATATTATATCACCCTGAGAGGGTGGGACGAAAGGGCAAAAGAAGAGCATGTTCCTTTGCCCGATCTTGAAAAATACAGAAATATGATAATAAGGCACTTAACTGGGAACTAAAAAGAGATGATCTTTCAATGTGTTCTTTTTAATAAGAGCGGCGGAAATCAATCTTTCCAGGGATTATTTTTTCAACATTTTTTCTCATAAGCAAGCAAGCATTCAAGGGCCGTAGTCCTGCGGCTCTTGTTTATGCGATTTTAAACTTTTTCTAATTCTAATATAAAAAAATTTATGAGTATGTCTGCAGTTCAATTTTCGACAAATGGTAAAACATATCTTCCGCCAGCTAGACCAATAGTTGTTATTTGTATTGATGGTTCGGCAGACGAATACATAGACACCACGATGGCTTTTGACCGGATGCCCAATCTGAAAAAGATGGCGAAAAATGGTTACCGGGGTATGGTGCGCGGTGCGTTGCCTTCATTTACCAATGTAAATAACTCTTCTATCGTTACCGGCGCGCCGCCTGCAGTGCATGGTATCAGCGGGAATTTTTTTTATGATACAGACAAAGATGAAGAAGTGATGATGAACTCTTCCAAATACCTGAGGGCCGACACGATATTGGCGGCTGCCTCAAACGCGGGAAGAAAAGTAGCTTTTGTTACAGCAAAGGAAAAATTAAGAGATATTCTTTCGTATAAAATGAAAGGCATTGCCATCTCTGCAGAAAAGGCTAACCAGGCAAAAATGGAAACACATGGTATAGATAATGTAGAAGAAATTGTTGGATATCCAACACCTCCTATCTACAGCGCAGATGCAAGTTTGTTTGTATTGCGTGCGGGTGCGGCTTTTATCGAAAAAGGAATCGCGGATTTTCTATACTTGTCACTAACTGATTACATGCAACACACCTTTGCTCCCGATGCCGAAGAATCTTTGGCATTTTATGAAGCAATGGATGCGGAGATCGGAAAGATGTTCCAATTGGGTGCGATTATAGGCGCTACTGCTGATCACGGCATGAATGCAAAAGTGAAAGCCGATGGCTCACCAAATGTTTTATACATAGAAGATATGTTACAGGAAAAGTTTGGTGATGGATTCCGTGTTATTTGTCCTATTACTGATCCGTATGTAAAACATCATGGCGCTTTAGGTTCGTATGTAGTGGTGCATGTAAATGATACATCAAAGATCAACGAAATAAAAAACTGGCTGGCGGTGCAAGAAGGTATTACAGAGGTTTTTGATAAAGCCACTGCGGTCCGTGTGTTGGAGCAACCGGAAGATCGTATCGGCGATTTAGTGGTGATGTCCGGAAGGGATGTAGTATTAGGCCGTCGTCCTAAGTATCACGATCTGTCTGCATTGGATGGAACGCTTCGTTCGCACGGGGGCCGATATGAAGAAATGGTACCTATGATTATTTCTCACCCATTAAATAAAACTTATAAAATGAAAGCAGCCCGTGATCCCAGGAATTTTGACATTTTTGATTTTACTATTAATGGAACAAATTTCTGATGTACTGATGTGCTAATATGCCAATGTGAAAATGTGAAAATGTGAAAATGCCTTTAGAGCGCATCCCTCTCCTTCGGAGAGGGGTTGGGGTGAGGCTGAGTGAACAAACAAATTTTAAATATTCTTAAACAAATAAATTAATTAATAAAATGAGCAATTCCGAAGTTTCAACGTTGGCCCAACAACAAAAATCTATAAAAGGAGGTCATGTTGATGTTATAAATCTTTCAAGTTATGTTGCGGGTAAAAAAATTAAATCTGATAAAGTATTAGAGGTTCGAAGCCCTTATGATAATCGCCTGGTAGGCACTGTGAAATTGGCTAATAGTTCGCATGTTAATGAGGCCATAGAAATTGCATTATCTAAGAAGAAAGAAAGGCTTGCTTTAACAAGGTATGATCGCTATTCTTTTCTTGAAAAGGCAAGAAATCTTTTTTTGGAACGCAAAGAAGAATTTGCTCAAATCATAAGTGCGGAATCAGGATTGGCAATCAGGGAAGGAAGGTACGAGACAGGCCGGACGCAGGATGTATTTCTTTTTGCAGCTATCGAAACTTTACATGATGACGGCCAGGTTTTTTCGTGCGATATTACTCCTCATGGTAAAGCAAGAAAAATATTTACGCTGCGTGAATCGCTTTCACTGGCTGCTTGCATTACTCCATTCAACCATCCACTTAACCAGGTTGTTCATAAAATACTGCCTGCTCTTGCGGTGGGCACTCCCGTTATTTTAAAGCCTTCGGAAAAAACGCCACTTTCAGCTATTAAACTGGCAGAATTATTATACGAAGCAGGCCTGCCACATTATATGCTCAGTGTGTTGCTGGGGCCTACCAATGAAATTGCAGAGCCATTAGTAAAAGACCCGCGTGTGGCTATAGTTTCTTTTACAGGAAGCGTAGCCGTAGGAAAACATATTGCGGCTACTGCCGGTTATAAAAAAGTAATATTGGAATTAGGTGGCAATGATCCTCTGATAATTATGGAAGATGCCGATATGGAAAAAGCAGTTTTTCTTGCCAGTGAGGGTTCTTTTCGCAATAGCGGACAGCGCTGCACGGCTGTAAAACGAATCTTAGTACATGAAAAAATAAAAGACGAATTCATTAAAAAGTTTGTAGAAAAAGCCAAAGAATATACATTTGGCGATCCGGCCGATCCGGAAACAATGGTAGGGACGGTGATAGATGAAGCTGCAGCTTCACACCTGGAAAGTGTAGTAAAAAAAGCAGTAGCCCAGGGAGCAAAAGTAATCCTTGGTGGAAATCGTAAGGGGGCATTAATGGAGCCGACTGTCATTG
>DASSHD010000213.1:0-4266 GCA_035693085.1 Hanamia sp.
CGCCATGGCGATAATGAACAGAATCACGATTAAGGCTCTGGTCTCTCATTCCGGCTACACGATCATTAGTGGTATCACCATCACTAAATCTATCCGGCATTATAAGATAAATAAAATCTTTGGAAGTAACTCCCTGTGCAAATGCTGTTCCATTTCCAGGGCGGCGTCTCATTATTGGAAAATCAATATTAAAAGATGAATCCTTTTCTTTTACTCTTATTTTTAAAATGCCAGGCTCCGTCTGAGAAGTAATATTTATATTCAAAAAAACATAATTATTGCTTTCCACTTTGTTTACTTTTTCCAATTTTACGCCAGGGTAATTTATCGTATATGCCTTGGCGTTACCAATTCCTTTTCCATGTATCATTACCTGCACTTTGTTCCATTTCATACCTGTCCACCAGTTGGAAGGATAACAATTGTACGAACTTGTTTGTGCAAATGAATTTACTAAAACGAAAAAAGTGAGAAGTAAAACGAAAATAATTTTTTTCATTACTAATTTTTTTTAAAACGGAGAATGGGTTCTGTCAGGTTTTCAAAAGTTTTAATAGATTGCATTAAATCTAAAACTAAAAAACTAAAAATGAGAGAATTGAATGAAATAAATGTTTCTCACCAGGATGTTTCATTTAAGCAAAAGCATTCGCTGTTATTTTTCATTTTATTTCCTGCAGTATCCATGTTGCTCGGATGGGGCTTGAGAGGCTTTATTGGCGGAGGGCCATACGGGGCCATGATTCCCGGAGCTATGGTTGTAATTGCCATCTGCATGTTGCTTGATATCCCACTTTTGTTTGCTGCGATAGCAATAGTTTTCGGAACCGCAGGAACAGCTATGGGCGGGGAAATGACTTATGGACAAACAATTGGCTTTCTTCGTAACCCAGACACAATATGGTGGGGTTTTGCCGGTACCAGCCTTAAAGGTGGAATTTGGGGACTAATCAGTGGGCTGTTTATTGGCTTAGGATTGGTTCATCAAAGAATTAAAATCAAAACAATTGTCATAGGTTTTTTGATATTTATAATTGGATTTTCGATAGGCTTGAAATTAATAAATGATCCGAAAGTTCTGTATTTCTCTAACCCGTTTGATCATCCAAGAGATGAGTCGTGGGCTGGATTATTGTTTGCCGCAATTGGTTTACTAATTTATCTAAAAGCAAAAACAGGTGCAGAAGATTTCAGGACAGTCTTGCGGTTCGCATTGTATGGCTTATTAGGTGGAACCTTAGGCTTTGGATTTGGTTCGCTTTGGATCACAGTAGGGTTTCAATACGGCAGTCAGTTTCTAATCGTTGATTGGTGGAAAATGATGGAATTTTCATTCGGTTTTTTATTAGGAGGTTTTCTTGGTTTTGCCGCCTGGAAGAGCAATAACATTGACAAGCGATTAAATCAAAATACGTTAGTAAAGATCAATGAATCATTTTCTATTGAACTGATTTCAGTTATATTAATAGGTTGTTTTATCTATGCAACTATGCCTTTGTTTGAATTGTACCTGGACACGATTAATAAAAATGATGGAATACTTTACATATCCATAGCAACTTTCGGAAGGGCGCTTGAAAATTATACATTTATTGGATGCCTGTTAATAGTTATTGCGCTGCGGTGGCAGTTCCTGGCTTTTCAAATCGCTGTTACTTTAACCTTTTGTCATTGCATGATTGACCTTGTTACTGACAATCGTCTTTTTCCGGGATTACAATCATCGCCGTTGCTCATTGTCGCAATTATTATCGCTGCTTCACTAATTGTTAGCACGTTAGTTGCCCTGTTTCAAAGAAAGGAATTCGTTTTAAGATCAATGTTTTTGATACTCGTATGGTCAACTATGGCAGTAGCCATAATAAGAATGCTTGCAGATGGTGAATTTAGGTTCAGAGGAGATCATTCGTTAAGCCAGATAATTATAGGAGATCTGTTTGTTTTTAATGTCTTCATTATTTCTGCAATTGTGATATCTGCAATGGTTATAAAAAATAAAACATTTCGAATTCGCGAAGCAGTATAAATATTGCTGGATTACAAAAATGAAATATCACGTTAAATGAAATGCCTCATTTACCAGTTGCGTCAAGGCGATGGCTCTTTGTCATCAAACTAATAATGGAGCTAAAAATCTCCCCCGATTACCAATTACTTAATTAACCGCACCAACTACTTTCTCAACTGTTCCCTTGCTTATTAGTGATAAGAAATCTTTTGTTTTGCTCAAGGGGAAAAAGTAAACTACATGGTAAACAGGTTGAATTTTAAAGTTAGTTAGTAATAATGACTTGATTTATTCAGTAAACAAAATACTTTATGGCCTGAATTTCAAATTTATTTTAGGCCAGAGTAAAAGGCACGTGTATGCATTACAGTTATTTAAAAATATAAACCATAATAAATGAAGAAGACAATTGCAGATTTTATTTCGTTCCTCAGAAATTTTCCAATCTCGCCTCACGAAACTCCTCATCTATGGTAAATGAAATAGATTCGCATTTATAATGAAAAAGTATATTCCTTATCAATTTGGTATTTCCGGCCAACCTCTTAAACCATTTGATGGAGACGAAAAAAAAGCAAGAAAACTGGAGAAATTATTGAAGCTAAAGAATGCTGATTTAGTGGTAAAAATTTGCAAGCATTATGTCTCTAATTTCATTCCTCTTCCGGCCGAAAATGAGAATGAATATTGGATTATTTCCTGTTTCCCTTCTACGGATAATTCACCAGTGAGGGTAAGTATTTGGTTCCCTGAAGTTTTCAATATTCATGTTGCCAATCATTACTTTGGCCATACTGAAAAATTGTGGTGTATGGTCTTTACCCATTCTGAATATTTGGATAAACAGTCAAAAGCAGAGATAATGCGCCAAACCAATGGCCTTGAATTTCATCCGGAGTACCGTTTTCCGACTGGTATTGATGGACAGATTGCAGCCTTTATGCCACTGGAGTCTTACTTTACCTTTGTGAAGGATGAAAGAATTTTTGAAGGGATCAGGGCACATAATTATGAATTGACTCTAAAGGGAAGAACCCCTTTTAAGAAAGGGCATAACTACGGTTTCGTTCGTTTTCTGCTTGAGCATTAACCTTGTAGATCATAAGCCAGGTATTGTGTCAATCTTTTTTTTCGCATTTAGTAAAGCCTGCAAGGCGTGAAATGTTTTAATTTTACATTTATTAGTGGATGAACTTCCAATCAGGCGACTCCCATCATAAATAAATTGGATCATAAATGAAAAAGCTAAGTATTTTAATTACGGTTATTGCTCTTTTGTGCGGTACGATCATCTGGGCAGGTAAACCTGCTACTCCTGCCGAAAAAGGTATTCATTTTGAAAGCATCACATTTAATCAGGCTCTTCAGGAAGCAAAAAAGGAACATAAACTTGTCTTTATGAATGTGTATGCCACATGGTGCGTCCCTTGCAAAATGATGATGAAAAATACACTGACCACTGAAAAGGTAGGCTCTGTATTTAATAAGGATTTTATCAATATTTCAGTTGATGCCGAAAAAGGCGAAGGGGTTGAACTGGTCAAAAGATATCAAATAACCGGCCATCCTATAATGTTGGTCATTAATCCTGATGGTAACGTGGTGAAGAGAATCCTTGGGTATATGGATAGCGATCAGCTCCTGGCAAAGGTAAAAGGGTTGACAAAGTAAAATCATTCCAACTCTAGGTAGATGTTTCTTTTTCTTCAGATTGTCAGCTCCCGAATGGACGCTGCTGTATGGTTTCATGACCAATTGCATCAAGCTGAACCTCTCAATTAATACAATGACCACGTTATGATTTGTAGGGCAGGTAAAATTTATGTCATCAAGTACACTCACGAGAAATCCAGAACAGATAATTAGTTTTTTGTTCTTCATCGCTGTTTCTACATTGAGCATTTAGCGTATGTCTCAAAAGCAGTAAACTAACTTTTAATGCAGATTTGTATTTTCTTATTTGAATTGTTCGTGCGGAATGAATTAAAAATATTTTCAAAAATGTTTTATGAGATAAGGACCCGCGATTCAGGTAAATGATAGAATAAAATGTACCGATTTATAAATATCAGTATAAGATTTGGAGAAAATTGTTTCGTGTGCCAGTAACTGAGCAGGGGCGCATGTCAACGTAAACCGGGGCTAATTAATATTTTGATGTGCTAGGAAAAGTAACGAGCTAATCTATACATGAAAAAATCTTTATCTCTTACGCCATAGTTTGCTGCAATGAACTTTTGGATTTTACTATTCATGGC
>DASSHD010000214.1:0-2101 GCA_035693085.1 Hanamia sp.
TAAGCAATCATCAAAGCAGGAGCCGCGGCATCAATCAGATACAATAACCCGATTCCTTTTTTTCTTGCATAAATCAAAATGGCAATCGCTGCGCAAATAAGGCCGCCATAAAAAGTGAGCCCACTTGGCGCAATTAAATTCGCAACCGGATCCTGGATAAACCGGTCCCAATTTTCTAAATTATCAAAAATCTTCGCACCAATAATTCCAAAAACCAAAGCAAAAATGACAATGTCGCCAACGCGGTCGTGAGGCCAGATGCGGATGATCCTTTTTTCTGGTTTTGCCAGTTTTTGCTTGTCCTTTTCTTTGTATTTTAGATAAGCAAGAACAGCTGCGAGAATGAGGCCGCCGAGCCAGCTACCTTGAGATGAGAAAATATAATCCTGCAGATCCAGGCCGGATTGACGGCTTGCAATAAAAGCTCCGATAAGTTTATAACCAAAAATAAAACCAATCAATCCATTTACAAATAAAGAAAAAAATGTAGCCGGTTGTCCAGTGGTAATCGTTTCTTCGCGCGGAAGTAAAAGTCCTTGTTTTTCTTTTCTTTTTAACTCAAGCGTTAATAAATACGCTGCTACAATAAATGAAATCGCTACAAAAATTCCGAATGTATAAAAGATTTTGAAGGCGTTTATTTTCCAACCAAACCAGTCATTAAAAACAAAATATAAATTGGGATACATGGTTTAACTTTTAGTTTTGGAAACAACTTTCCTCATCTTTTTTGCACAAGATATTTAAAAAACAAAAAACCTCCATTTGTTGAAGGTTTTTTATGTCGTTTTGTTTAGCAATATGCTTCAAAAGCTGCTGTAAGATTATTGGCAATCATTTCTGCTGAAGCGCCTTCAATATTATGCCTTTCTAAAAAATGAACCAATTGGCCGTCTTTGAATAAAGCAATTGAGGGCGAAGATGGAGGATAAGGAAGCAAGTGCTCACGAACTTTATTTACGGCATCGTAATCAAAACCTGCAAAGGAAGTTGCCAGGTGATCCGGCTTTTTAGCACTGCTTTCCAACGCGAGTAACGCTCCGGGACGTGCAGTTCCTGCTGAACAGCCACAAACCGAATTAATTACAAATAAAGTAGTGCCGCGTTCGTTTATCGCATTTTCAACCTGTTCGGGAGTTATTAAATCCTCAAAACCATTTTCGGTTAATTCCCCTTTCATCGGAATTACTATTTCTGCTGGATACATATATTTTTATATTTAAAATTTAGAGTGCAAATTTACGATTCTTGTCCGTTTAAAAAGCCACCAATTTGTTTACGAAATTGGAAATTTTGTCATTAAAAAATACAACAAAAGCCATTTTGTCTTAAAAACATCGCAAAAATTCTGATTTTTTGTAATGGTCTTTATTTTGAGTAAGTATTGGAAAATAAATTAAAAAACTTTTAAAAAAATAAAAACTATGACTACAGTAACATTCAAACAGCCATCCTTGAAGTCCTTGGATTTTTTCCTTGACAATTTATTAAATGATGTGCCTGCTTCAAAGAAAAGCAGTCTGAATTTTCCACCGGTGAATATTGTGGAATCCAATGACAATTATGACCTGGAAATAAATGCAGCGGGCAGAAAAAAAGAAGATTTCAAAATAACTGTTGATAAAAACATTCTCACAGTTTCTTTTGAGAAAAATGAAGAAAAGAATGAAGAGAAAAACGAAGATCAGAAAGAAAATAAAAGATTCATTAAAAAGGAATTCGTAATTTCCTCTTTCAAAAGGTCATTCACTTTAGACGAAAAAATAAATGCTGAAGATATCGCAGCAAAATATGAGAATGGTATTTTAACTCTTACGCTTCCTAAAAAAGAAGAAGTAAAAGTAATGCCAAAAGAAATTGCAGTACAATAAAAGTGTACCATGTTTGGGGTTAGGTATTAATAAAAACCTTTTCAGAAATGAAGAGGTTTTTTTCATTAATACTATCGCAGCCAATCAATAAATACATTGAATTTGTATTTGAATGTTTTAAAATTAACTGCGCTTATTTTTCTTTTTTCTTCAGCAATTTTTCAGGAGAAGCTAACTGGGTAATAAAATGATCTGAAATTTTTAAGGCAGTTGCAATATCATTTACTTCC
>DASSHD010000215.1:0-3708 GCA_035693085.1 Hanamia sp.
AACTTCTTTCGTGATTAAAGGAACGCCACCAAAATCTCTTACCAGCATAAAATAAGCATAAGCTCTATGAAAACGTGCCTCTGCAATATAAACATTTGCTTTATTTGTATCAGATACAGCCTCATTCGCGTGAGCTATTACAGTATTAGCCCTCGCGATGGTTTGATAATAACGGGGCCACACATGGGTGATATTAAGATCAGAAGGAGTTTCTGCAAAACCATAGAATGGTGTAATCATTGCATCGCCACTCTGACCAGCGGTCACATACTGCTGACCACATTCAGCCAAAACCCACTGATAAAATGGATCAAAATTAGGGTCGGCCCTCCAACTATCGTAGATGCCCAGCGTAGCCTCCTTTAACCCTGCCTCATTGGAAAATACCGTATTAGCAGAAAGAAAAGAATAGGCGGTCTCTTCAAGATTCTTTTTGCATGATTCCGTACTAAATGCTATAAAAAGAATTATTGGTAATATAAACTTAAATTTCATGATATTATTATTTTTAATAATTAAAAATTACAGGACACTCCGAAAGTATAAGATCTCTGTGTAGGGTAACCGGCGTAGTCAATTCCCTGCTGAAGTATTGATTGGTTAAAAGTGCTTACTTCAGGATCAAAACCCGCATATTTAGTGATTGTTAATAAATTGGTAGCGGTAACCGATAGCGTTAACCCTTTAATTACTTTCAATTTTTGAAATGCATACAATAAAGTTAGTGATTTCAATCTTACATAACTTCCATCCTCTATCATTGCAGAAGTTATATCTGTAATCCCAAACGGCGGACCAGCCAGAACTCCCGGATAACGAGGGTCATTAATTGGGTTTTCAGGTGTCCAACGCTTATTATACCAATCCTGCGTCTGATTAGTTACCTGGCCGGACCAAAATACAAGCCCATCATTGAGAAGAGCTCTGGTAATATCCAGAACTTTATTGCCTTCCGAACCAGTTATAAATAAGTTAACGCTTAGGTTTTTCCAAGTAAAATTACTAGTCCAACCAAATGTAAAATCAGGGGATGATTTCCCTAATACTTGTCTGTCTGCTATATCTATCCTTCCATCCTTATTAATATCTTGAAACTTTACTGCACCGGGATGTTGAACTGCTACGGGTCCGGGATAAGGATAAGTGGGATTTCCATTTGCGTCAAAATCTGAAGTTTGAACGAGTCCTGTTAATTTATATCCATAAAATTGACCAATCTCTTGTCCGGGTATTAAAATTCCGGATACTCCGCCAATCAGGTTATTCCCTATACTCACGTAGGTAGGAGCTGTTCTGTCACCAAGATTGACAAGAACATTTTTATTTCGTGAAATATTGAATTGTGTAGAAAGTTGAGTATTCTTTTTATTAATAATATCCGCTGTAATACTAAATTCTAAACCTCTGTTTCGTATGACACCATAATTATCAGTAATCGAGGTATATCCTGACTGGGAAGGAATTGTTCTCGGCTGAAGTAAATCAGAAGTAAGCTTATTATAGTAATCGAAACTGAATGAAAGCCTGTTATTAAGTACACTTACATCAGTTCCAATATCGAATTGCTTTGTCTTTTCCCATGAAAGATCTGCATTTCCAAGACCGGATGGATAGAGTGTTAGCGTGAAATTGTTATTTGCGCCAGTTGGATAAACCCCATTCACAAATTGCTGCAAAGAGGAATAGGGTGAAATGGCCTGACTCCCTGTTTCCCCATAAGAAGCTCTTATTTTTGAAGTAGAGATAAAACTAACATTTTTCATAAATTCTTCTTTATCCATATTCCACGCTACTCCGGCAGTTGGGAACAAGCCATATTTTTTATTTTCAGCAAAAGGTGATGCCCCATCCACCCGAACCGAAGTATTTAAAATATATTTCCCTTTAAAGGAATAATTACCTCTAAAGAAAGCGGACTGCAATTTACGGTCTTCTCTATATGAACTTATTTCCTGACTCAGGGCGCTTCCTATGTTATTGATGCCAAAGAAAGGGATTGCAAAATTACTTGATGACGCACCGGTTTCTTCAAGAGTTTGAGTATTATATTCTGCGCCCAACGTAAGATCAAGTTTGTGAATATCGCTAAATGACTTATCATAATTAAGATATGCATTTGCATTATAACTATAAGTATTAGCCATAAAGTTATAACCTACTCCATTTTTAGGTTGTCCCAAAACCGTAGTTGCATCAAGAAATATTTGCCTTCGGGACAAATTTTGGGTTCCCCCTAGGCTAATTACTAATTTCAAAGGATTTAGGATCTTAATTTCATTCTCTATATTTATTGTAGAATTATCATTCTTCACTACATCTATTTTAGACTTTAACTCATTAACAGGGTTACCAAACCAAAATTGACTACTATTTCCGGGGAAACCGTAAGCATTAAATCCAAGGTAATTTACAGGAACTGTTGGCGATTGCCTGATCAGGTCTAAGAATCCAGCGCCTGTAGGCCACCTCATTTGGGTCGAAAAAGCCCGGTTTGTAAACTGCCGGACAAAGGAAAATTGCCCCTTAATATTATACCAGCTATTTATCTTACTATTGATATTAGCACGAACGCTTCCTTTTTTGTTACCCGAAGAACCGATAACATTTCCTAAATCCCTTACATAATTACCCGAAATATAGTACAAGGCTTTATCAGTACCACCCGAAAAAATAGCCGATGCATCCTCTCTTAAACTTTGACGTGTTGTTGCATCATACCAATCGGTGTTTGTAGTTATTGTGTCTATATCACCAAAAATAGGCGGATTTCCCGAAAGTGCATTCGTCTCATTTACTATTTCAGCATACTGCTTACCCGTCATCATTTTTACAGGCTTACGAATAGTTCCCACCGAATAATTATTTCTTAATTCAATTTTCCCTTTTCCAATTCTTCCAGACTTAGTAGTTATCAGTATAACGCCATTAGCGCCTCTTGATCCGTATATAGCTGTAGCAGCTGCGTCTTTTAAAACTACCATACTCGCAATATCATCTGGGTTTATACCAAATAACCCATCCTGGGAATAAGCATTTTTAAGTCCAGGTTTAGCGCCATTCGTTAACCCTTCAGTATAAGGTGGTACGGGGAAACCATCTATTACATACAAAGGTTGATTATCCCCGCTAAGTGAATTACTCCCTCTTATTCTCACAACTACCTGTGCGCCCGGCTCACCAGATGCATTTACTACTTGTACTCCAGAAGCCCGGCCCTGTAATGCCTGGTCAAGTGTATTAATTACCGCATGTTGAAAATCTTTTGCAGTTACTTCGGATGTAGCTGAGGCAAGATTTCGTTTGCTTTGTGATCCATATCCAACAACAACTACACCTCCTAAAGTGGATGTTGTTGAAACCATCTGAATTGTCCCAATATTACCGGCATCGTTTACTTTAAAATGTTTTTCTGCATATCCAACAAATGAGAAAACAATGGTAGCTCCTTTATTAACCTGTAAAGTAAATTTACCCTGACCATCAGTAGTGGTTCCGGCCGTAGTACCTTTTTCATTAACAGAAACGCCTGCTAATGGAACATTAGTATCTGTAAAAACATGCCCACTTACCGTTATCTTTTGTTGAGCAAATGAAAAAAGAGAGAAAAAAAGCAAGAAAATAAAGATGAATACTTTCTTTTTTTGCTGCGAAAATGGTTGTAATTTTTTTGACATCACAATTAATTTTGAGTTTTTAAAATATAAAAGT
>DASSHD010000216.1:0-3705 GCA_035693085.1 Hanamia sp.
CTGATAATATACCATTCCGTTTGGATCATTCATCCAGTGGGCCTTTGGTGAAAAGTGAATTTGCGGGCGGTATTGTTCATGGTATGTTTTCTGAGCACTGGCATTTGTTATTGAAAAAAGACATAAGAAAAACAAAGGGAAAGTAATTTTCATTTTTGATAATTTTTAGAAATGCAGCCACGAATTACACCCTGCCTGACTGCGCCATGCAGACAGGGAATTTTCACGAATTTTTTTGTTTACTTTAGAGAAGGAAAATATTTTTCCCCACTTTTAAAATTAAGAATTGTTATTCAATTCATCTATTATAAAAAATCTCACACAAAAACCGTTGATTCAACTTCTTCAATATTATATTCAGGGCAGGCGCCTTTTTTAGTGGCAATAAAAGCTCCCAGCCGGCTTGCAAAATCCAATGCCTGTGCAGGCTCCGCATTAGCCATTAATTTACCTATGAATCCAGATAAAAATGCATCACCACTTCCAACAGTATCGGCTACTTTCACTTTGTATCCATTATTCGCGTATTCCTTATCGTTATAAAATAAAGCGGCGCCCTCTCCCCCGCGTGTTACTACCATATTTTGAATATGGAATTTGTCCTGTATTGATTTTACCCGGTCATTCAGATTTGTAAATTTTGAAAACCATCCTGTTATTAATTCGAGTTCCTCCTGGTTTAATTTGAGGAAATCGGCTTTGGATAATAATTCTTCAACAATTTCCCTGTTGAAGTGCGGCGGCCTAAGATTAATATCAAGCGCTTTTATGTTAGCACATTCCAATAACCGTAAAAGCGTATTTTTTGATTGCAGGCTTCGGGCTGCGAGACTCCCGAAAACAAAATATTCAGCATTTGAGACCAAATCTTCAAACCTGTTTTCCCATTCGATATAATCCCATGCTACCGGTTTTACGATATCATAAACCATATCTTTATTTTCATTTTGTTTGGCATAAACTTTACCAGTTTCATGTTGATCGTCTGTCTGAAAAAAATCGGTACAAATTCCAAAAGATGAAAAAATAGTAAGAAGTTCTTTACCTTTTTTATCGTTACCCACTGAAGTAATTACTGCAGGATTTATGTTTTGTTTATGAAGATGATACGCCACATTCATAGGCGCGCCTCCAGGCACAGCTCCTGATGGCAGTATATCCCATAAAACTTCTCCAAAACAAACTACTTTATGATTTATTTTATTTTCCATTTTCTTTTTTTAAATTAATACCCTGTTTATATAAAAGGCTGATCGTTTTAATTTTCAAAAAAATTTCTATTCATAAGAAAAATTTTCAGTGCTTCAAGACCGGTAAATTAATGAATTATTTTCTCTTTGATTTTTAAGAATATTTTTTAATGCTATCAACTTTAGTTTTTATTCATCTGATAAGCTATCTATTTTTTTAACCTTTTTTTCTTTCCTGCTTTAATTCAATAGGTTGTTATATTCTATGTTTCAAATAAAAATTATTTTAGAAAAATTAACTAATTTACAAACAGCCGGGTATCATTGTATCAGGGTAAAAAATTATCTTCACCGCATTGCAAATAAATAACAGAATTATGGATTCAATAATAGAACTACTCAGAGAATTAATAAATCCCGATTGGATAATGGCTCATGGTGGGTTATTTCTGGTTGCGTTTATCATTTTTGCAGAAACCGGTCTGTTTGTGGGGTTCCTGCTTCCAGGCGATTCTCTATTATTTATTACCGGGATGATCATTGCAGGGGCAAAAAATAATCCGGTCCCTTTTGAGAGTCATCCGTTGAATCTTGTTTTTTGGATTATCCTACTTACCATTGCTGCTATCCTTGGAAATATGGTGGGATATTGGTTTGGGAAAAAATCGGGGCCACTTCTTTTTGAAAGAAAAGAAACCTGGATATTTAAAAGAAAACATTTGCAAAGCGCTCATGATTTTTATGAAAAAAGAGGCGGAGCGGCAATAATAATAGCACGCTTTTTACCTATCGTGCGCACTTTTGCACCTATTGTGGCCGGCGTAGTAAAGATGGATTACAAAAAGTTTGTTTCTTATAATATTATAGGAGCCGCTTTATGGATAGTAAGTATTACTACAATCGGATTTTTGCTGGGAGAAAATGTTTGGATAAAAGAACAATTGGAATGGATCATTCTCGGTTTAATTTTGATTACTACGTTGCCTGTTATATTTAAAATGATTTTTGGCAAAAGAAGAAAAACTGTCACAGTAATTTAAGTCATTGCTACTTTTTAATACCTCCTGCTTAAAATATTATTCATTAGAAGGATGATAATTAAATCCTGCGAGATAAAAGAAACAAATTTCCCAACAATCCCATCTCAGCGAAAAATAAATTTTAAAAGGGCCAAATATTTTTTTTAGTTCTCCTCCTTTGAAAACAATATCATACCTTATTTCTCCTTCGCTAAAACCCATTCCCTGTTGGCCATCTACACTTTCTTCATTTAATTCAAAATCTATATTTTCAATAGTAAAAGATGTGTTCTCAATTTTCATAAATACATCATAAGCAGCGAGAAACTGTTTCATTAATTCTTCTTTAGAAAGCACATTCCCATTGGGTTCCACAAAATGATTACCGATATAAGAGGAATCTTCATCCAATTTCTTTTCAAAATAATCATTCAAAAATTGACCAGTTAAATTTTTAATATCCAATTCATGATCCGGTTGAAATTCTTCATAAAGAAAGTAGGTAGTCATTCCTTTAACAGGCATAAATGTAGTCGCGTGATCAAATAATTCTTTAGTAATAAAATGATATTTGAACCGGTCATTTCTTTCCCTGTTAAACTCCACCTTTATACCATGATTTTTTAATAACTTTTGTAATCTTGAAAATTCATTTTTAAAAATTTTTTCATTAAGATTTAACTCATCTTCAAAAAAAGGTTTGCCAAGTAAATCAAAAATCTTTGCCGCTTTTGAGTCCGCATTTGCTTTTTCAAATTCCATAATATTTTTTAGCCATTCGTTTTCAATTTCAGGTGGGAGTTCCCCATCGTTTCCGCCAAAGCGTGCGCCCGACTCTAACATCATTTTCATTTTCAAAAAATCATTTTGCATCCGCAAATTTTCTTCGGGGTCATTACTAAACTTTTCTTCCTCAGGTAATTGGTTGTGATTACTCATAACTTAGGCTTTATATTTATCAAATAAAGGGAAATATCAGTAAACGAACAAATAACATTGATTCTCATTCGGGAATATGAGCTTTCCTAAAAAAGTATTTAAAAAAGCTTCCGTATTTTTGAAAGATGTAATACATTGTTGTTTGCAATAAATTTTTAAAAATAAATTATTAACTCAATAAGCTTTTCATGGGATTGTCTATTCATTATACAGGCTACATTCTTAATAAAGAAATGCTGGATCCATTAATGGAAGAAGTGGCGGACATTTGCAAGTCTCTTAACTGGGAATCTCATACTTTTGACGATGATGAAATAAAAGGTGTTTGTTTTGCGCCCGAAGGAAGCGAACCAGTGTTTCTTACTTTTAATAAAAATGGGCGAACGCTTTCGCCAATAAATATTCTTGTAAAAGATATTTATGATGGTGCGCGATTAGATAAAGATTTGATATTTACAACAAGTACCAAAACACAATACGCAGGTGCCGATGCGCATATTGCCATTATCAAATTACTAAAACATCTTTCAAAAAAATACCTAAAAGATTTTACATTG
>DASSHD010000217.1:0-6791 GCA_035693085.1 Hanamia sp.
ACCCGGTATATGCAGGCAAAATAGTGGAGAGCGAAGAAATGAGTGAGCGGTTTCTATGGGACTTGCGTCAAACCAGCAATGAGTTGATATTGGCTTACCACGCCGGCCAGGTAAAAAAATACGCTCATCGCCGTAGATTAGGATTGTCCATTGAACCTTATGATATGAATCCAACAGCAGACCTTGAACTTGGCTCTGTTGCCGATATTCCTATGTGTGAGTTTTGGAGTAAAGGTTTTGGTTTTAATACCGCTTTTAGTTGTATCGAAGCCACTTCAATAGCCCACATTGAAAGCGAGCCAATTGTGCAGGGCGAGGCTTTTACCGCAGGGCCCGAAGAAGCATGGAATCAGTATCCCGGATCTATGAAAGACCAGGGTGACTGGGCTTTTGCCACAGGGGTCAACCGGTTCTTTTATCATACGTTTGAACATAAACCGTTAGCCGATTCATTATGGCCTGGTATGACAATGGGTCCTTATGGAGTACACTGGGACAGAAAGCAAACGTGGTGGCCAATGGCCGCAGCTTATCACCGCTATATTTCAAGATGTCAGTTTATTTTGCAACAGGGGAGGGCGGTAGCTGATATTCTATACCTTACACAGGAAGGTGCTCCTCTGGTATTTTTACCGCCTCCTTCTGCTCTGACCGGAAATGATACTATACCGGACAGGAAGGGGTATAATTTTGATGGATGCGCACCGAGCCAACTTTATAAGGCAACTGTAAAAGATAATAAGATTGTTTTTCCCGGCGGCGCTTCGTATCGGCTTCTTGTATTGCCAACCGTTGAAACAATGACACCTGCATTACTTGAAAAGATTCAGGCGCTTGTGAAAGATGGCGCTACTGTGGTAGGAGCCCCTCCTGTGAAATCACCAGGGTTATCAGGCTTTCCTGAATGCGATCAAAAAGTTCAATCTATTGCAGCAGAAGTTTGGGGCACAACAGCATCACCTGTTATACAAACTGAACATACTTATGGAAAAGGTAAAGTAATATTTGGCGGAAGTTTAACCATTAAACAAAAAGAATCTCTTTATCCTGAATACGAACTCACTGCTGAACTCTTAGATAAAATGCATGTTCCTGTGGATTTTGAATCAACGGGCCCTGTGCGTTATACTCATCGCAGCTTAAAGGATTTGGATATTTATTTTGTATCTAACCGGACAGCCCAATCCATAAAGGCAGATTGTAAATTTCGGACTACAAAAGGAGTCCCGGAGCTATGGGATCCACTGACAGGTAAAACCAGGTTTTTGCCTGAGTTTACAGTTAATGAAGGACGCACAACAGTTCCTTTACAGTTCGACTCTTATCAAAGTTTTTTTATAGTATTCTCAAAAGAAAAAAATCAAACTTTACCAGGAGGGAAAAATTTTCCTGTAAAAACAAAATTAGCTACTTTAAATGGAGGCTGGTCTGTTTCGTTTAACCCCAAATGGGGTGGCCCTGAAAAGATTATTTTTGACCACCTCACCGATTGGGCTGCTCGGCCTGAACCGGGAATTAAATACTATTCTGGGATTGCTGTCTATAGCAAAACTTTTGATTATTCTGCTTCCACTGGTAATGATAAAAGTAAGCTGTATCTTGATTTGGGGGAAGTGAAGGATTTAGCCCGGGTTCGGTTGAATGGCCAAGACCTGGGTGTATTGTGGACTGCTCCCTGGGAGGTGGACGTTACGGATATTATTAAGGAAAAGGGAAATCAATTGGAAATAGAAGTAGTGAACCTTTGGCCCAACCGGCTGATAGGCGACCAGCAGTTTCCGGATGATGGAGCCAAGAATGGTAAATGGCCCGAATGGTTGATAAAAAATGAAAAAAGAACAAGCAACAGATATACATTTACTACCTATAATCCTTATAAAAAAGATTCGCCTTTATTACCATCGGGATTGTTAGGCCCGGTTACTATTCAACAAAGCGAATTTTAATTTGGATGATTTAGGTATCAGAATATAAGCGCTGTTTTTATTGGGATTATTCTAATGCTAATTAAAATATGTCTTCAACCATTGTAAATAAAATTAAATTTTAAACTGAAAATAACATGAAAAAGAATTTTTATTTTATGAATCTTAGTCCTCTTTTTTTATTCACTTTATTAATCCTGTCAGTTAAGCTTCAGGCTCAAAATAATACAGTTGTTATAAATTGGGATAATACTTTAACGGTTTCTAAAACGACTCCTACACTCCAGGTAGTTGTAAATCCAATGTTAGAAAGAGGATCGTCTATGCATGACGGTACTTTTGAAGCGCTTAAAAATCTGGGAGCAGATTATGTACGCTTTGTTCCCTGGTTTCCTTATCCTCACATGGCTGTTCCGGAATTGAAGGCGCCTACAAAAACCAAAACCTTTTGGGATTTTAGCAAGATTGATCCTATAGTGGAAGATTTTATGAAAGCCCAGGAAGGGCATTCAGTAGTTATGAATTTCAGTACCATTCCTTCATGGATGTTTAAAACTGATAAACCGGTGGCTTATCCGTCTGACCCCGATTCTGTATTCTGGTCTTATAACGAGGGGAATGAGTTTAGAGATACAACTCTAAAAGAACTTGCCGGTTATTATGTACGGCTATTTAGCTGGTACACAAAAGGTGGTTTCACTGATGAGTTAGGTACATTTCATAAATCAGGATATTTCTATAATTTCCCCTATTGGGAAGTTTTAAATGAAGTAGATTTCGAACATTTCGGAAATAATGTTGAATTATATACAAAAGTGTATGATGCAATTGTTACCGCATTAAAAAAAATATCGCCTCAAACAAAGTTTATAGGAATGGCCCTTGGTTCTGAAAATAATCCTGAATGGTTTGAATATTTTTTGAATCCATTAAACCATGATCCTGGAGTTCCCTTAGAAGGTATCTCTTATCACTTTTATGGTACTCCCGATTTTTCCGGACAATCGTTGGACTGCTATCAATATTCATTTTTTAATAAGGCAGATGCTTTTTTAGATCGCGTTCGCTATATAGAGAATATTAGAAAAAGACTTGCACCGCAAACCTTTACTACTATCAATGAAATAGGGAACATATTAGGAGATCAAAGCGGCACTTCTATTCCGGATGCTTATTGGAATTTGTCAGGAGCCATGTACGCTTATATTTATATTGAACTGTCGAAGTTAGGGATTGATGTAGCGGGAGAATCCCAATTAGTAGGATATCCTTCGCAATATCCGGATGTAACTATGATAGACTGGAAAGACGCAAAGCCTAATGCAAGATATTGGGCTCTGAAATTATTAAAGGATAATTTTGGGCCGGGTGATAGATTGGTAAATACAAATGGAAATTCTTCCCAGGTAATGGCTCAGGCTTTCATAACTCCCAAAGGCAAAAAGCTTCTTTTAATTAATAAAAGAAACGAAGAGGTAAAGATGGAATTACCGGATGGAATAAAGAATGCAGAAATGTTTTCGGTTGATAGAGCCAGTAATGAGAATCCTCCGATTCGAAATCATGTTACAGGTAGTTCGATTACCCTTGAGCCATTTGCTGTTACTGTTATTAACATCAAAGATTAGGTAACAAAAAAGAAATTTTAAGATTGTCTGTTAAGGTAGAAATTTAGGATAAGTTTCAAAATAATAAGTACAAAATATGACAACCACACATAAACTTAAAGTCGGTTTATTTGGAATTGGATTAGATGCCTATTGGGAGCAATTTAGCGGATTGAAAGAAAAGTTGGAATCTTACATAAATATTGTATTTGAAAAAATAAAACATTACGATGTAGAAGTGGTAAATCTGGAATTAATTGATACGGCTCAAAAAGCAATGGAGGCGGGGCATCGGTTCAGACAGGAAGATGTGGATATTATTTTTTTATACGTTACTACTTACGCATTATCATCAACAGTTTTGCCGGTAGTACAACGGGCAAAAGTACCGGTGATTATCTTAAATCTTTCTCCGGAAGCTGCCATTAATTATACCACATTTAATTCTCTTAATGATCGTACTAAAATGACCGGTGAATGGTTGTCTTATTGCGCTCCATGTCCCGCTCCTGAAATTTCAAATGTATTTAAGAGAGCCGGAATTCAATTTCACCAGGTAACCGGTATGCTTCATGATGACAAGGAATGTTGGGATGAAATAGGCGAATGGATAGAGGCAGCAAAAGTTGCTGACATTATGAGTCATAACCGGCTTGGTGCCATGGGACATTATTATTCGGGTATGCTTGATATTTATACTGACCTTACTCAACAACTTATAACTTTTGGAGGGCATATTGAAATTATAGAAGTGGACGAATTATCTGCAATCAGAAAAGAAGTGAGCCTACATCAAATTGATGATAGAGTAAAATATTTTCACGAAATATTTGATGTTCAGAATGATTGCTCTATAAAGGAATTAGCGCGTGCTGCAAGAACATCAGTTGCTTTGGACAGGTTAATAGAAATACATCAGTTAGGATCATTGGCTTATTATTATAAAGGAACAGGAAATGCTGAAAATGAAGAAACAATGAGTTCTGTAATACTTGGTAATTCTTTGCTTACTGCCAGAGGAATCCCTGTTGCCGGTGAATACGAAATCAAAAATGCACAGGCCATGAAAATTATGGACAGCTTTGGGGCCGGTGGATCTTTTACGGAATACTATGCAATGGATTTTGCAGATGATGTAGTTCTCATGGGCCATGATGGCCCTGGTCATATAAAGATCGCAGAAGGTAAAACAAGAGTTCGTCCATTAACTGTTTATCATGGTAAAGTGGGCAGTGGTTTGTCTGTTGAGATGTCTGTGAAGCATGGAGCAATAACGCTTTTATCAGTGGTAGAATCTGCAAATGGTAAATTGATATTTTTGACTGCGGAAGGAGAATCTGTTTCAGGCCCAATATTAGAAATTGGAAATACAAACAGCCGCTATCGTTTTAAGATTGGTGCCAGAAGATTTGTGAATGAGTGGAACATACATGGTCCGGCACACCATTGTGCGGTTGGTATTGGAAATATCGCATCGAAGATTAAAAAGCTTGGAAGTTTATTGGGTATAGAAACAGTGCAGGTATGTTAGCATTTTATCCATAGCTGGAATGATTAATTTAATAGCTTCTATACTACAAAGTGAATCGTTATTCATGGGGTAGATTAAATCAATTATAATTTTCTATAGATTCCTGTTTATTCAATTCATTTTTCTCTGATTCAATATTGTTCAGGATTGTTTGGTATTTATTCTTGCTTGAATAACTCTTGTATAGCTTGACTATCCCACCTGCTGTCCCAAGAAAACCATATATTGCAAATATTCCGGTCAATGCCTCGTTTGCTGCTAATATTATTAGGATACCTGCACAAAGAATAATCCATCCAATAATAATATCCGTATCAATACTATCAAGAATTTCTTTCGATTTACTTTCAATGCATTCAACGAGCATAAAAGCATATTGATCGTCCACGCCTTTTTTTATAAGACCATTAAAAATATCATGGTTGGATATACCTTTTTCTTTTTGATCAAATGAATAAAGCCATAAAGATTTGGTGAACTCACGAGCTGTAATTTCTTCAAAGGATGTTTGCTTATTTAAGTCTGTAAGTGCCTTATCAATTTCAAGGGATTCGAGAACGTTTTTGTCAAGATTTCTCTTTTCAAATTCCAGATTTAACAGATGAAATGATTCAACTGTAAGATGTATAGATTCATCCTGCGCAAAACGGATTAATTCTTCATCTCCCATACGGGCATATTGTTCAGCCACTATATCTAATTCCATCTTTTGAGCACTTGAAATTCCCGAAAAATTTTAAAAATTTAAGATTTAATATCGTTTTATAATTCAGACCAAAGTTTCCGGTATGGAAAGTTCTGATGGTTCAGTTACGCTGTTATCCCTTTCCCAGCCTTCGTTTTCGAGCTTTATATATTGAATTAATACTAGGTTGGCATTTGCATCCAGTTCAGGAAGTGCCTGGAATTCAGAAACCCAGCAGCGATATACTTTGTAAGCTATTACCAGTTGACCAGCTTCATTGTAAAGTTCGATTACAATGTCCTTTCTAAAATCTTTTAAGGAAACTTCTGCACCCAATCCGGAACCCAAATTCCAGACTTTATTTGCCCATTGCTCAAACGCTACATCTTGTGTAACGCCGCGCTCAAGGGTAATAGCTTCATATTCTGTCAGGCCGGGAGATTTTCGGCTCGTACTTGGATCGCCTCCTTCCCTATGTTTAACTACTTCTGTAGTTTTTTTAAGCGCGCTTATTTTACTTACTCCGGCTATATATCTTCCGTCCCATTTTACTCTGAATTTAAAGTTTTTATAGGGATCAAATCGTTGGGGGTTTACTGTAAATTCTGGCATTGTTTTATGTTTTTAATTTTCGATGTGGATTAATTGGCGTTGTATTAAAATCAAAATTTATTTAATAATGATGCTTGTGATGTGAAGGTCAGGATGATGTAAATTTATATAAAAAATGGAGTACTTAACCATAATAAGCCAGTAAGATTTGTGGACTCGAAAAGATGGATTAATGCCTTCATGCCAAAGCAGTATGCTGAAAGCCACCAGGAGTAGGGTTTTAAAAGATATACTTCAATACAGCAAACGAATAAATAAATGGATTTTTGATTCAATCTTCGTTAAACAAGAATCAGGGATTAAAATTGAATAATCTTCGGGAGTCAAATAGATTTTTGAAATTGTTTTATAACATCAAACCGAAACTTCCATACCTTCTTTGGCAAATAAAGAATTAGGAAGAATCTTCTGGCATTGTTTTTCAAGTACAT
>DASSHD010000218.1:0-5343 GCA_035693085.1 Hanamia sp.
AATAGAAATTGGGGGTATTTGTTCATCTTCTGGAATGCCAAACGATTGGGTCAACGATATGGTTTGTAGCCCAAAAACCATCCATTTACTTTTTTAAACAGTTGCCATTTTCTTTTCATTCAAGCGGTCGCTTTCTATAACGCCATCTTTTAAACGAATGATGCGGCGGGCAAATTCTGCAATATCTTCTTCGTGAGTTACTAAAATTACTGTGTTGCCTTCTGACTGAATTTTATCAAAAATGTGCATGATCTCTAAAGAAGTTTTTGAATCGAGATTTCCTGTGGGTTCGTCTGCAAGAATGATGGAAGGATTATTTACCAGAGCTCTCGCTATTGCTACACGTTGATTTTGGCCGCCTGATAATTCGTTAGGCTTATGATGGCTTCTATCGGCAAGGCCAACCCTGTCAAGCATTTCAAGCGCAAGTTCGGTTCTTATTTTTTTTGTAGTGCCGTTATATATCAATGGCAACGCTACATTTTCTGCTGCAGTTAGACGCGGTAACAAATTAAATTGCTGAAACACAAAACCGATTTCTTTGTTACGCACATCAGCCAGGTTATCATCCTGCATTTTACTAACATCTTCCCCATTGAGAATATATTTTCCCCCGGTGGGAGAATCGAGACAACCGAGGATGTTCATCAAGGTTGACTTTCCACTTCCGCTTGGGCCCATTAATGCTACATATTCGTTTTTGAAAACTTCAATGGTAATTCCTTTCAGTACTTTTAATTCCTGCTTACCGAGGTAATAACTTTTTTGAATATTTTCTAATTGTATGATCGAAGCCATATTTTTTATTTTATGTATCAGTTATCAGTATCGGCCTTTAAACATTAAGCCATCAGTAAACAAACAAATTTCTTTAATTTCTAATCATCACATCAGCTAATCAACATATTAACTGATTTTCTTTATCACCTTTGGCACTTTAAAAAACTCATCATCATGCAAAGGAGCATTTTTGAAAACATCTTCCCTTCTGATCTCTCCATGTACTTCATCCTTCCTGAAAATATTTACATTCTCACTTACATGTAACAGAGGCTCAACACCCGTAGTGTCCAATTCATTAAGTTTATCAATAAAGCCAATCATCTTTTCGAGGTCAATTTTAATTTCCTGTTTTTCTTCTTCAGAGAATTCAAGCCTGGAAAGATGAGCCAGCTTTTCTATTAATGCATCATTGACATTCATCCGGCAAATATAGCAGGTTTATGGTTTTTATTTTGTCGTTGAACATGCCGTTTGTTCCATTTATCATTTTTTTGTCAGAAAATACTTGTCAGTTTTTTATGATTTGCCATTTGTCAGTCTAATTGTTTTGCTTGTACATTTTAACAAAGGTTAACATTTGTCTGGCAACAACTTTGTGCTGCTGTGGATTGTTATTTCAAAAAACATTAAAAATCAAGCACATAAAAAAATGAAAAAGTTAATTAGACTAATTATTGGGTTTTGTATTTTTCCTTCATTGGTATTCGCACAACTAACACAACGCCGGGGCAACACACAGGGAAAGTATGCCGGAATGGGGGCTCCCATCGGACAGGTTATCGGCAGAGTAGTGAATGGTAAAACTAATAAGGGTATAGGCTTTGCCACGATAGAGGTTTTACGCGCAAAGGATTCAAGTTTGCTTACCGGCGTACTTTCAAAAGATAATGGTGACTTTACTATTGATCAGCTTCCTGCGGGGAAATTCATCCTTCAAATTAATTTTGTAGGGAGCAATTCAGTATTTCATCCCTTCATTCTGACCCCAGGTAATTTGAGCCTTGATCTCGGCAATTTTAAACTTACTTCTTCTGCAGTTACTTTGCAGGGTATCACGATAAGTGGCAACACACCGGCTTATACGATGAGCTTGGATAAGAAAGTGTTTGATGCTTCCAAAAGCTTAGTAAGCGCCGGTGGAGATGCAACAGATGTTTTAAAACAAATACCATCCGTAAATGTGGATATTGATGGAAATGTAACGCTAAGAAACGGTACTCCTAAAATCTATATTGATGGTAAACAAACTATATTGACGTTAGATGAAATCCCTGCAGAAAGTATTGCTAAGGTCGAAGTGATTACAAACCCATCTGCCAAGTATGATGCAGAAGGAATGTCCGGTATTATCAATATTATTTTAAAGAAAAATCGTAAACCTGGAATTAATGGCATGTTGCGTGCAGGAGCAGATAGCCGTGGCGGTGGTAATGCAGGAGCTAATTTGACTATATATAAAAATCCGTTTAATATTACGATGAGTTATTTTATGCATCGTCATGCTCAGCCTTATACACAAACTTTATCAAGGCATAATATTTTCGACAATAGCTGGCTTGATCAAAATAAAGATGGAAAAAGAAGCGGCACTTTTCAGATGGGGCAATTAGGTCTTGATTATTACCTGACTAACAGAAACACTATCTCATTAAATGGTAGAATGGGAGGCGGAAATTTTACTACTAACGAAACATTGAAAAGTAGCTTTTTGGATAGCGCTCTTAATTTAGATTCTACCAGCGACCGGATAACTTATAATAAAAATCATTTTCAATTTTATTCAGGCGATTTGGGATTCAAACATACTTTTGCAAAAGAAGGGCATAACCTGACTGCCGATTTTAATCTGCAAACTTTTACCAATGGCGGTGACGGGAATTTTCATACCCAATTTTTTGACAAGGGCGGAAATCCAATGCCCGGAAGCGCTATACAAACAAATACATCTAATGGGAAAAGCAGTTTCTTTTCGGGCCAGGCAGATTATGTAAATCCCCTTTCAAAAGTATCTAAATTAGAAGCTGGATTAAAAACCACTTTGCGAAAATACAACAGTACTTATAATGTTTTTGACATAGATTCTATCGGTCCTGTTTTCAATAATTATTTGTCTAACGATTACACTTTTAATGAAAATATTTATGCTGGTTATGTACAGTTTTCAAGTCAATGGGATAAGCTAAGTTACCAGCTTGGTTTACGGAGCGAAGATTATGTATATAGCGGTTCTATTCCTAGCCAGTCACTTAAGTTTAAACCGGTAAGCGATAAACCGGGATTGTATCCAAGCGCCTATCTTACTTATAAACTTACAGAAGATAACCAGATACAGGCCAATTACAGCAGGCGTGTAGATCGTCCTAATTTCTGGCAACGTATTCCTTATGTCAATTTTTCTGATCCTCAAAACCTTACAAAAGGAAATCCGGATTTGAAGCCTCAATACACCAATTCATTTGAATTATCTTACAATAAACTTTTCGGAGCCGGCAGTAATTTCATGACTACTTTTTATTTCAGAAATACTGTAGATCAGATTACCAGTTATACAGAACCCTTCAATGGTTCAAAAGATACACTTATCAGTTATTCAATAAATGCACACACGAATAATTCTTATGGCGCTGAATTCACTCTTTATACACCAATTGTGAAATGGTGGACTATCACAGCAAACATGAACCTGTTCCAAACAAATATTTCTGCCAATGTAAAATCAACTTCATTTTCCAACAGTAAATTAAGCTGGTTTGCAAAACTGAATTCAAACATGAAACTTCCTTCACATTTCAGCATTCAGTTAGATGGTAATTATAATTCTCCTATCGCCACTCCGCAGGGAATATCTAAAGAATTTGGGTATGTTGATATTGGAGTAAAGAAAGATTTTCTCAAAAAGAAAAATGCATCAGTTAATCTTAGCCTGTCAGATATTTTCAATACAAGAGAGCATGAAAATAGCTATGCTATTCCGGATGTATTTACTCAAAACAGTGTGGAAAAAAGAGCTTCCCGTTTTTTGCGGCTCAACTTTACTTATAATTTTGGCAAACAGGATTTTCAACTTTTTCACAGGAAACAGAACAAGAGTCAGCAGTCAAACCAGGGAGGGGAAAATGAATTAATACCTGATCAGCAGTAGGCAATTATTAGCTAATTTGTTGGGGTGCAGTTCCAAAACCAGGATGATCCGATCCGATTAATATTGGATTTGAATTTGAACTCTTAGGGTGCATTTCAAAATGTCGCACCACTTTTCCCTTCTCCTCAACGGGAGAGGGGGATTAAAGGGGGTGAGGCAATAAAAGAAAGCAGCATTTTGAAATGCACCACTCTTACAAACAGTTCTTCCTCAAATGTTTTTATTTTATCTTCGCCTGCTTATGGAAAAGGAGAAAAAAACCCTGCCTGCCGGCAGGCAGGTTGTAATGAGCGGCATCAGGCCTACCGGTTTTTTGCATTTGGGAAATTACTTTGGAGCTATTCGTAATTATGTAAAAATGCAGGAAGACTATGAATGTTATTTCATGGTGGCCGACCTGCATTCTCTCACAACACATCCTGATACAAAAAACCTGAAAGCCAACGTGCATCGTGTGTTGGCAGAAAATATCGCCTGTGGCCTCGACCCCGAAAAAGTTGCTTTATATTGCCAGAGTCATTTATACCAGACTGGTGAATTATATCTTTATCTGAATATGCTTGCTTATAAAGGTGAGTTGGAAAAGACTGCTACTTTTAAAGATAAAGTGCGCCAGCATCCTGATAATGTAAATGCAGGTTTATTGACTTATCCTGTGTTGATGGCTGCCGATATTTTAATTCATAAAGCGAAATATGTTCCTGTAGGAAAAGACCAGGAACAGCATCTTGAGATTGCCAGAAATTATGTGAACAGATTCAATCATCGCTACCGGGAAGTATTTCCTGAACCTTTTGCTTTTAATTTTAATGCTAACCTGGCAAAAGTTCCTTCATTGGATGGGACTGGCAAAATGAGTAAGAGCGAAAATCAAATGGCTACTTTATACCTGGCTGATGAAGATGATGCTATCAGGAAAAAAATAATGAAAGCTAAAACAGACAATGGTCCAAAAGAAAATAATTCTATAAAGCCTGATTATATTGAGAATTTATTTTTGCTGATGAAATTAGTAAGCACCAAAGAGACGCTGGAATATTTTGAACAGAAATTCAATGTTTGTTCCATAAGATATGGCGACATGAAGAAACAACTTGCAGAGGATATGGTAAAATTTATTGCGCCTATCAGGGAAAAAGTAAATGCCATTCTTGCGGATGAGAAATATTTGCAAAAGGTGATGAAACAGGGTGCGGAAAAATCAGTTGCTCATGCTGAAAAAACTATGATTGAAGTAAGGAATGCAATGGGGCTTAATTATTTCTGAAGGCTGAAGAATAATCTAAATTTTATATTATTGATTTTTTCCATAATTTGTGTCTCACGAATTATCCTCTATCCTGAAATAAGAAGAGGCTTACTATGAACAGACTATGGTTAAAAAAATTCTTTGCCTGATTTCTATATCACATAAAAAA
>DASSHD010000219.1:0-2302 GCA_035693085.1 Hanamia sp.
ATCGGATTAAAATTAGCGTAATGGATGATACTTCTTTTGTAAGAGGTGATGGATACCATTCACATATTTCAGAAGTTTACAAGGAAATGTTCGCACCCCATGATGATTTTTTAACTCGTTTCTATGGATTTGATTCTGGAGATCTATTTGCAACAATATTGAAATTCGACCAATTAGTTACATCAAAAATTGGTAACAGTTTCGGCGGTTCACAATCGTATCAACGTTTTGCGGAATGGAGTAATGAAAAAGGTGAGGAAGCGATCTTTAATGTAATGATGAAAACCGGCAAACATTTTATTCAACAGTTTACCGAGGATAATCCTGACCTATTTGATGCCAGAAGCCCTGAAACAATTACTGCAATTGCCGTAGATGATATAGAAGGATATAAAAGATTATTTTGGATTATTCCCAAGACTGATAAAGAGAAAAAAATATTCAAATTACTATCTCACGAATTTGGCGATAATGCAGCCTTTTTACAGGGCAAATTTGGGGGCTTCCCTTTAGGTGATACAGTGATACAAACTAAGCCATTAGTTAGAGTTGGAGATAAATATTACTGCTTTTCCATCAATCTTGCCTTTAGAAATTTATTCTCGATCACTGCTGGTCTTTTGCTGCAAGCTGACGCAGTATATTATGAACAGTCATTTAAGGGCAATGCTAATAAAAACTCAAGAGATAATTACTTAGAAAGGAAAACAAAGGAACAATTTGAAAAATTTCTGCCATCAGTAAAATTTTATCATTCATTAAAGTATAACATCACGGAAAACGGTTTAGCAAAGGAAACAGAATTAGATATTTTAGGTGTTGGTGGCGATACGATATATGTAATTGAAGTCAAAGCTGGTGAATTAAATAAAAAACACCGGCGAGGTGCTATTTTAGGCCTAAAACAAAGATTAAAAGAAACGGTGAATGAAGGTTCTTATCAGTGTTATCGTGCCGAAAAGTTTATAAATGAAAATAGTTCACCTGAATTTATTTATGTTGATAATGCTAAAAGCAATTTATTACTGATTGACAAGTCTAACTTAAAAAAAATTATTAAAATATCAATAACATATGAACACTTTTCAACTATAGCAGTGAATCTGAAGTATTTAATTGAAGCCGGTATTTTAAGCTCAGATTATAAATGGACATGGATTGTATCACTTTACGATTTGATGATTTTTTCAGATTTAATGGAAAGTGAAGATAATTTTAAAGAGTATATCAAGTATAGATTTGAAATTTATGAAAGGAATGACATTCATTTTAATGATGAAATTGATGTATTAGGTTATTATTTTGATGATAATTTCCCGCTGCCCCCTGAGAAAGTTGATGAGAGGATAACCATGATAAATTACAAGGATGAAATTGATACTTATTATACAAGGAAAGGTTTAGGGTTTCCAGGTGTTGTAAAACCTAAAAAAAAATAGATTAAGCAGTATATATAAAACAGAATTGCCATGGAGTTTCTGAGTACTTAATTGTGTGGTATGTTTTCTCAAATAATTATTAAATGGACAAAACCAGGGCATCATCCGCAAGTTTCCGTGTTATAAAAAGCGAACTGCTCAATGCATTGCAGCAGATGCAAAGAGTGGAAAAGTCAACGAAAAAAAAATTAAGCACATTAGAGGTAACTTTAATTGACGGCTTGTTGCAAATGGCCATCCCGGGCATTCAATTAAATGTAAATGCAGCTACCAGAGGAAGTGCTAAATTTACTATTCGGTTATGGTATTTTACAGATATTATTAAGTCGGAGAGGGATAATACACTTCATTTTGAACTAACTGAAAATTGTTTAAGTGTAAGAACACTTTCCTTTCCGGTTCTAACCACATTTTTTGAAACCGACCGTATTTTACGAAGTATAAATCTACCGCTTAATTATACAGACATGGATTTAGCAAAACTGTTATTGTCAGGTAAATATACAGATGAGGAAATAGTTTTTAATAACCTCGATAAAGAAGCTGTCAAAACAATGCGTAAAGTTAAGGCAGATATAAGTAAGATAATTTTGATGATGAAAGCTTACGGTTTCAAACGAAAAGAAGTAGAGGAATTAATTTTGAACAAGCTAAAAGAAAATGCGAATCACTAAAGTCAGGGAAAAATTAGTGTAAGAAAATAAGGACAGCAGATTGGAATTAACTAATAACTAATAACTAATAATCTAAATTTTTATCGAAATATAATGAATTTTAATTATGAGAGGTAATCTAAGAATTGAGACTTCATTAAATTGTTCTGGCAAACTTTTTAACGAACAAACAATCCCTTTATTAAAAGA
>DASSHD010000220.1:0-8334 GCA_035693085.1 Hanamia sp.
CTCCATAATCGCGCCCGTAATATTTATTTTACATTAAAAGCCTTCTGCACTGCCTTGAGATCATTGAGATTTACATCTTTGTGCAAGCCTAAACTTTGAGCATCAATCAGAATAACTTTTGCTGAAATACTTTGTGTAGGAGGATTCATAATATTGCCTGTTATATCACTGATATCAATACTTACATATCCGTTGGAATGGATAGCACCATAAGTAAATCCATCAAATACTTCAGGAAGCGCTTCATAATAATCAGTACCCGAAAACGAAAGATATACTAAAACGCCTCCGCCAACATAGATGGAATTATCAAGTTCGGGTATCTGTAATGATGCTGTATAACTTAATCCACCATTATTAGTAGTCCAATCTGAAGGAGCAATAGTATATACCGCGGAAAACGCCTGGTTTACCTGCTGTACTTGTGTAATTTCTTTCTTACAGGAAGAAAAAACCAGGAGAGAAAGGACTGATAGTACAAATAATTTTTTCATAAATATTCTTTTTAGGGTTTAACGAATAAATGATTTTTTAGTTACATAAAGTAAATAAGACAAATATCATTCCCCTGAGTTTAATATGTGCAAAATCCGATTAAAAATTTGTGAATTCTTTTGGATCAAATACAGAATATTTAAAAATTCGATTGATAAAAAAACTTTATCCTGCTGTTGCTAAGAAGTTGTTGCTGTCTAAAAGTAATGGGCTTTATTTTTTCTATTGAAAAATTTACCGGTAAAAGGACTTTTATTTCAGTTTCTTATTTTACTCTATTGGCATTGAGTATTTAAAAATTTTATAGTTGCTTTATTGTAGTCGCTATAAATATGGTGGTCGGTTACTGATATATTTATCTGTGCTAGCATAGATTGTAACTGACTCAATGTGAGGCTTTTTATAACAGGGAAATTGGCCGGGTTACTTTGTACTGCACTAATGAGTGTATCAGAGTATCCTATAAAATAATTTTTGCTATCCAAAAAACCTTTTGATTGAAGTTCATTAAAAATATCAGTTGACAAGGTGGAAGGAATGTCACCGCTCCAGGCAAATCGTTGTGGATATAATGGCGACCTTTGATTGATATAATATTTACTGCAGACCCCTCTTGCGTTCATTGCATTAGAATAGGTGAGTGCATCAGCATCTCCGATAGGTCCTACGCTAGGGTTATCATCATTCTTAGCCATGCAAAATTGAGTAGGTATAGAAGTAGTTTGCATAAGATTGTCGCTGCCTTGCGCACAATATTGTACGCTTGCTTTGAAATTATAAATGTATGAAAGTGCTCCGGAGAAAAAGCCACCATCACTCATTCCAACGGAATATCTTGGTTCAGAACGATTGGCTAAGCCCCGGTTGTAAAAGGTATCTGTTATAATGCGGATGTTGGCAAGGTCCACATTTGTTATGGTATCTGCCGGTATCAAGTCCCATCTTATTTTTCCATCTCCGTTGGCGTCAACCCCTGTAGTAGATTCTTCTGATTCAGTAATGATTACACCAAATTTATTGTAAACTAAATTCCTTATCATTAGTTGCCATTCATAGGCACCTACCAAAGCATCAGCGCTTCCACCTGTTCCGTGAAGTAAATACACAATTCCCTTTTGACCCTGTGGAAAATAATAGTAAACAGGTTTTAGCCTGTCTCTTCCAATGATTTGTTCATATTGTAATGTAAATGAAGGAATATTTACTGTGCTTCCGGTGAAACTTTCGTCTTTAGCAGGCATTATAAACCAGGTGTGCCATTCATCAGGCCCATCTAATAAATTAGCATCGCCACTCCAGGTACCAAATATTTGATTTGGAGACAAGGCGTTAGAGAAAATATGCACTGTGTCGCCAACTTTATATTTGCCGCTGCCATAACCATTATTTACGGTTACAGTAAAACTATCTGTGTTGGATGGGGGTAAATTATTGACATCATTTTTGGTGCAGGAAAAAAATAAACCGGAGATAATAAGACAAGAAATACCTGTAAAAATTGTTTTCATGGATTTTTAACTTTCTTTTTTGGATGCTATTTTTTAATAATGGTTTAATTGCTTTTTAAAAGAACTGAAAATTTATTTTGAAATCGGATTTTATTTTACAGTCGTTCTGATAGAACGTGAATGATTTTACTTTTATTGCAAAACCGCAAGCAACGGTAATTCTGTTCATTTTTAAAATGATTGATTAATAGAAAGCTTTTATGAGGCGGGAAGAAATTCAGTATGTACAAAAAGCATAAGCGATGGATTGTACTCCTCCCTGCAAGGCGCAGTCAGGCAGGGATTTCTACGAATTAAGATTTGCAGTAAATGAACCTTGCCTACCGGCAGACAGGCAAATAGCATGAAATTCTATTTCCATAATATCGAAAAATAATCAGAATATAATAAAGCCGTAATCCGGTATAGGGTTGAGAAGCAGATAGTTGATCACAGAAAGGTTTTATATCATTATCGCCTATGTATTCAGGTTGGCATTACTTCCCTAATCGGACAAATAAAATTGAGAATATGTCTTAACATCACTATTAATTTGTAATTTTCATCACAAATGATTTTTGTGCCTTGAGTATTGAATATTAATTATTGAATATTGATTGTTGTTTAAGATAATTGCCAGGAGATTATTTTTTATTCAAATCTTTTAAAATTGTAATTTACACCATGCAAGAAAAAAAAATACCTTACGAAGAAAAAAATTTTGTAGATAGTACCAAACCGGTTTGGAATTATTCGCTATTTGATGAAGAAGATATCCGTAATTTCCAAAACGGGACTCATTACAGTCTCTATAAAAAATTTGGTTCACATCCACTTACTGTATTAAATAAAAAAGGGTATTATTTTTCTGTGTGGGCGCCAAACGCAACTTATGTAAGTGTTGTTGGTGATTTTAATCATTGGAATATTGAAGCGCATCCATTATTTGTGAGACTCGAAAGATCAGGAATCTGGGAAGGGTTTATTCCTGATGTAAAAGAATACGAAAACTATAAATATTATATTGATGGCTTCGAAGGAGCCAGGATATTGAAGGGCGATCCTTTTGCCAGGCACTGGGAAACGCGACCGGCTACTTCGTCCAAAACAAAAGATATTCAATATACATGGAATGATGAAGCATGGATGCATAAACGAAAAGACTACAATTCCCTGCACTCACCCTGGAGTATTTACGAGGTGCATCTCGGAAGCTGGATGAAGCCTGTTCCTGATGATGAATATTCTGTAACTTCTTATGAACAAATGATAACCCTTCTGGTACCTTACGTAAAGAAAATGGGATTTACTCATGTAGAAATGATGCCGGTAATGGAATTTCCTTTTGATGGAAGCTGGGGCTACCAGGGCTGTGGTTATTATGCACCCACATCACGGTTTGGCATACCCGAAGATTTTATGAAATTAGTTGAGGCCTTTCATAAAGAAAATATTGGAGTTATATTAGATTGGGTTCCTTCGCATTTTCCTCATGATGCTCATGGATTATATATGTTTGATGGCACTCATACTTATGAATATGCAGACATGAGGAAAGGTTATCATCCCGATTGGAATTCTTACATATTTAATTATTCCAGAGCCGAAGTGAGATCATTTTTGATAAGTAATGCACGGTATTGGTTTGATATGTATCATATAGATGGAATGCGGGTTGATGCAGTAAGTTCTATACTGCGGCTTGATTATTCAAGAGAAAAAGGGGAATGGGAACCTAATGAGTTTGGTGGAAATGGAAATATAGAAGCTATTGCATTTGTTAAAAATCTGAATGAAATGGTATATCGGGATTTCCCGGATGTACAAATGATTGCAGAAGAATCTACCGACTGGCCGCAGATCACGGGGTTAACTACTGCCGGTGGCCTCGGTTTTGGGATGAAATGGATGATGGGATGGATGCACGATACACTTGATTATTTTAAAGTGGATCCTTTGTTCAGAAAAGGTGACCAGGATAAATTTAGTTTCAGTATGGTTTACTTTTATGATGAAAATTTTATTCTTCCTTTGAGTCATGACGAAGTAGTGCATGGGAAATCACCAATGATTTATAAAATGCCGGGAGATGAATGGCAAAAATTTGCAAACCTGCGCACTTTGTATTCCTATATGTACACTCATCCCGGAGGTAAATTACTTTTTATGGGAAATGAATTCGGGCAAACGTCTGAATGGAATTATACAAGGGAACTTGACTGGCATTTATTAGTTCACGAACCTCATAAAAAATTGCAACATTGTTTAATGGATCTCAATAAATTATATACTTCCCAGCCTGCGCTGTATGAATATCAATTTGATACAAAAGGATTTGAATGGATTGACCTGAACCATCGTAATGAATGTGTGATGGTATATAAGCGTAAAGGTAAAAAGAGTGATGATGACTTGCTTGTTATCTTTAATATGACGCCCGTAGAAAGATATGATTGGAAAATACAGGTAAAGGAGAAAACTTCGTGGAAGCAAATCTTTTGCAGTGATGATCAGCAGTATTGGGGTACAGGAAAATTTACCAGCCAGGAGATTGTTACAAATGTTGTAGATAAAAAACGCCATTTATTTGAAATAAAGTGTAACCTGCCGGCGTTAAGTGCAATAGTACTTCAATAGCGGTACTATTTTTGCAAATATCTTGTTATGAAAAGCCTTCTGTTAACACTGACCGCGTGTTTTATTGTTCTGATTTCATTTTCTCAAAATCCGGATAGTGCACAGTTTTATTACCAAAAAGGAATGGTAAATAATAATGGAAAATTATACGCTATTGCAGCAAAAGATTTTGATAAAGCTATTCTATTTAATCCTAATTTTACTGAAGCATACATTGAAAATGGAAAAGTAAACCTTACCATGTTCAGATTTGGTGCTGCTACAGAAAATTACGAAAAAGCATACCAGTTAGATCCTAAAAATAATGATGTAATTGATGCGTTGTCAACTTTATATTTTAATAACCGCCAGTTTCAAAAAGCAATTGACCTTGCTCAAAAATGTAATAATTGCGATAACACCAATCGCATTCTGGGCATGAGTAATTACTACCTTGAAGATTATGCGAAAGCAGAAAAGTATTTAAAACTGTCGCTATCTAAAAATGATAAAGATGCTCAGGCAACTTATACTTTAGGACTTACTTACCTTGAACTGGAAAATGAGAAAAGTGCAATTGAAGAATATCAAAAAGCGATTACTCTGGAGCCTGCTCAAAGCTTATGGATCTATGAATTAGGTTTGATTTGTTATAACCAGAATGATTATAAAAGCGCTTTGAAATATTTTGATATGGCAGTTGAAAAAGGTTACAACAAAACCAATGATTATTATGAAAATTATGGATTTGCGCAACTTTACACAGGTGATACGGAAAACGGAATCAAAACTTTAAATATGGTTTTGGAACGAAAACCCAATAACAAGGAATTGCTCAACAATATGGCACATGCCATGTATGATACTAAAAAATACAATGAAGCGCTCGATTATTTTAAAAAGCTTCTTGATATCAATCCCAAAGACGCGCCTTCTTTATTTATGGCCGGTCTTACACTTCAAAAATTAGGACAAAAAGATAAAGGTCAGAAAATTTGCGATAACGCCATTGCTATGGATCCATCGCTTGCCAGATACAGGCAAAAAAAAGAAATGCCGGCTGGCCTATAATCAGCTAACCGGCATATCAGCTAATTCTCAATTCATCATCAGCACATTTACACTTCTCTGCAAAATATTAAAAGCAATTTCCGACATCAGGTTTTCTTTGTCAAGTGTAGGGTTTACTTCGGTAATTTCAAAACAACAAATTTTACGGTTCTGCATGAATTTACTTACGAGGTCTTCAGCTTCTCTTTCTCTTAATCCGTTGCCCACAGGAGTTCCTGTTCCTTTTGAAATTGACGAATCGAGACAATCTACATCGAAGCTTACATAAATATCAGTGCATTCATTTAGAAAACGAAGCGCTCCTTTTACCACGCTCTCAGGGCCTTTTCTTCTCACCTCATTGGTGGTTATCACTTTCATTCCGTATTTATCTATCAGATTTTTTTCTTCTTTTTCATAATCCCTTAAAGAAATAAAAACAATATCCTCCCCTAAAACTTTAGGATTTATTTTTCCGAAGTCTTTTAATTGATCCCATTCTTTTTTTGTTTTTTCATCCGGCTCATGCACTTTATTTTCTTTATTATCTTCACCAATAGAGGCCGACAAAGGCATTCCGTGCATATTGCCCGATGGAGTAGTGTAGGGCGTATGCAGATCGGAATGTGCATCAATCCATATAACACCGAGACGGCTTTTCGGCTTTGCCATTTTTATACCAGCAATGGTGCCACCGGCTGTGCTATGGTCTCCACTAATGACAACCGGGAAAAAATTATTTTTAATACTTTCTTTCACCGCTTTGGAAACCCTGTCGTACATCCTTATTACGCCACTGATTCTTTTTGCGTAAGGTGATTGGATAGGCTCAAATAATAATTGATTTTCTGTTTCAACTTTTTCTGAAGGGAAATGAACAAAAAAATTACTCATAAAATCCAGAGCCGCAATTTTTATGGCGTCTATGCCCAGGCTGGCTCCGCGCGTGCCTGCACCTATTTCACTCGGAACTTCAATTAATTTAATATTTTTCATAAATCTTTTTAAGATGATCTGTTCTCACATTATATCACATTCTTCAGGCAAGTTAAAACTTTGGATAGTCATATCAAATTATGAAAATGATTTGAAAAATTTTTCACTAAACAAACATATATTGAGTTTTGTGCCCGGTTAAGGGTTATACAGAATCTCAGTAAAAGAACAAATAATTGAGATTTTCAATTTTATTATTGCAATAAAAATATATTCACTTGTCTTCATGAATATAAAAAGCAAAAGCCTTTAAGAGATTAAAGTCTTTCGCAAATTATTTAGAAATAAATATTATACTGGTATAGCTATAATTGGGACTGTACTATGATATGCTAACTTTTTAGTACTGCTTGTTACAAAAAACTGATTAAATAGGGTGTGTTTACGAGGTACTGTAATAATTGCATCCATTTTTCTAGATTCAACAAAACTGCTGATACCCTCTAAAAAATCATAAGAACGAAGGAATGAAAATTCTGGGTTGTACGCGCCAAGTTTGTCTTCCATGTTTTCTTTTTCAATTTTAAACTCTGGAGTGAGTTCTACAAAATGTTCACTATCCACATTCAAAATATCAAGTTTTGGCTTAAAAGTATCCAGGATTTTTTTAATGATAGCGAATGGAGTGGTACGAGCTACGTCCTTAAAATCTGATGTGAAAACCACTTTTTTCAATCCTGTATATTTTGCTTCTGGTGGAATGATCATCACAGGGCAGGATATATTACGAATCACATTTAAAGTGTTGGTACCCATGAAAACCTGTGCGAGTTTTGAGCTTCCTGTTATTCCCATTATCACAAGATCAATATGGTTTCCCAAAACATAATCTGCCAAATTCTCTACAAAAGAACCGGCTTCTGCCACATAGGAAATAGGCTCAAATCCGATGTCCAATTTATCTTTTAGAATTTTTAAAGCCGCTTCAGAAACCATTTGCCTTGAGAATGCATCCTTTGATGTTAAATCAGAAAGATTAATTCTGTTATATACATAATAAAGAGTGATGTTGGCTCCAGGAATATCTTTTGCTAATTCTATTGCATATCTTGCCGCATTTACTGACGTATCCGAAAAGTCAATAGGAACAATTATTTTTTTCATTTTTTAAAAATTTTTGCAAAGGTAATTGTTTACTATAAAAATAAAAAAATGTAGGCTTTTAAAAGGACCGTAATTGACCCCGGCAGTTAGAGACTTTTTAAACAAATAAAGATTTAAATTCAGTATTTTTATTTATTTCTTCATTTAATTTTCGGGTATTAACTCTGGTTTCCTCATTTATTTGTACCAATTGATTTAATTCTTCAAGGCCTATATTCCCCTTAATTATTGATTTCTCCAAAAGATTGTTAAAAGTTCTGCTATCATGCCATTTTCCTAATAATTCCTGGAAATTATTTACTGCTTCCAATTCCTTTTTATCACCTAAATTCAGGTTCTTTTTATTATACAAATCATTTTTTAAAATTTTTCGTAGCTCGTGCAAACTTTCCGGCTTCAAAGAGTTTTGCAGAATAATCTTATTTATCTTCTTTTTTAATTTTTTTCACTACCATCCGGAAGTCAAAAAAGATAAATAGCCCATATTACCTTTGAGGTGACAAAACTTCATAAATATATGGGACTATTTACACGCAATAAAAGTAACAAGAAGCCAATCATAAAACAAATTTTAGAACTCATACCG
>DASSHD010000221.1:0-2505 GCA_035693085.1 Hanamia sp.
GGTTGGCAATGGCGATTTTATAGTAAGTTCATGGATTGGGTATATTTATTATGTACATGCAGATGGCCATTTTGAAACTTTGCTTGATACTCATTCTGAAAAAAAGAACACTGCCGATATTGGCTTTGATCCTGTTAAGAAAATAGTTTACGTTCCTTCATTCCTGGGAAAAACAGTAGCAGCTTACCTATTGAAATAGCAAGATTATTTCTGATTAAGTTAGATCAAAACTTATTCTTCCACATCATACTTTCTACAGGCATATTGGGTTGGTGACTATATTTCGCATTCTTTTTTGAATTATACTTTACTTCTACATCTCCTTCTACCGGGAAATAAATGAGTTGACCAATGGGCATTCCGGCGTAAATTCTCACAGGTATTTTACTGGAAATTTCTAAAGTCCAGTGGCCGCAAAAACCAACATCTCCTTTTCCGGCAGTAGCGTGAATATCAATGCCGAGGCGGCCTGTAGATGATTTTCCTTCCAGGAAAGGAACGTGTGCATGAGTTTCGGTATATTCAAAAGTAACACCGAGATACAATTGGTTGGGTTGGAGAACGAAACCTTCTTCCGGGATTTCAAAATACTCAATTTCATTATGTTTTTTTGCATCCAAAATTTCGTCTTTGTAAATAGCAAGAGTTTTTCCCAGGTGTACATCATAACTATTGCTTCCTAATTTATCACGGTTGTAGGGTTTAATAATGATTGTTTTCTTTTCAATTTCTTCCAAAATTCTCTTATCAGATAAAATCATTTAATTGCGGTTATTTTTACAGTTGCAAAATAATTCATCAAACTGCAAAAAGAAGAATAATTTTTTTTTGAATGCCTTTGTTTTATCAACATAATATCAACGCTACTATTAAACTTGCTGTATGGCATATAACAGAAAATGAAGATTTTTTTTTGGAGAAGGTATCTATTCAAAAAGAAATTATGCATCCGCACAAAAGATTGCAACACCTTGCAGGACGATATCTTCTCGAGATTTTACATCCGGGGTTTCCTTTTCAGTTAATAGAAATAGCTGAATCTAAAAAGCCATTATTGAGCAATGGGGAAATTCATTTTTCCATTTCGCATTGCGGAGAATATGCTGCCGCAATCATAAGTGAAAATAAATTGGCAGGTATTGATGTGGAATTAATAACACCTAAGATTGAAATGGTAAAAGAAAGATTCCTGACTGAAAATGAATTAAAACTTTCTAAAACGACAGTGAACGTGCCAGATATTATGGATTATAAGGTGCTTACACTTTTCTGGAGCGCGAAGGAAGCTATTTATAAATGGTATGGAAGGGGTGCTCTTAGCTTCAAAAGAAATATGGGAATGGATAAATTATTTCTTGAAAATGAAAAAGGATTTATTAACGCTCATTTTATAAAAGATGAAAGAATAGAATTAAAAATAGAATTCCGGTTTTTCGAAAAGCTTTGCCTGGCTTGGGTTGTTGCATAGTGGTCGGCACCAGAGGTCAGAATGCAGTTTTAACTTTTCAAGTAAATGAACAAATAAGATGAATTCTTTTTTAACCACGAATTACACCCTGCCTGACTGCGCCATGCAGACAGGAAATTTCCACGAATTAAGATTCGCAGTAAATGAACAAATGATTTGAATTTCTTCATAATATCGAAAAACTTCGAAGTGTTGCGGATTCAACGGAGCGCGTCCTTCTCCTTCGGAGAAGGGTTGGGATGAGGCTTTGCAGTAAACAGGCAAATAATTTGAATTTCTATTTTCATATTCCCCCATTATTCCAATAAATTTTGTTCATCTAATAAATTTAAATCTATTGCATCCATTCCTGAAATCCCTTCGATAGAACCCTTTACATGGGCGGCATTGAGCAATACTTTCTCCAGTTGTTTTTCGCGGGCTTTCCATAATTTTTCCATAGCATCTCTTTCTTTGATGATACTCATTTTCATCGCTAGAAAACCTTCGCGAATAGCTTTCCATTGCTCACCGAATTCGTTGCTCGTAAGATAATCATAGAGTAGGTGCATTTTGTCCCCCTTGTTTTGCTGATTTTTGGTGGAGTTATAAACATGGATTATATTCTCGCGCAATACATTAGCCAACGGCTTTACTTCATCAAAAGTGCAAATCCAAATTCCGTCTTTCAATCCAAAACAATCGAGGTCTTTGGGCATGGATTTAGTAACCAATACAGCGATATCAGCGCCTGTACTGCGCATATCTTTTTTAAATTTCTCTATCCAATCGCCACCAAAATGTTCTGTTCTTTTACTTTCATAAATAATTTTACCGCATTCCTGGCCAAAATTGTTTCTTACTAATTGAATACAATCTGCGCCCCGAACGCCTTTTCCCACCTCGGAAATAACATCGAATGGAAAACTGTTTCTTAAAATCTCTTCCAAAGCGGTTTCCTGAACTTCACCCTGCAATTGCATAGAACCCTGCTCCGCTTTTCGTTTCATCTCTTCGGCTAATTTTTTCTGATCTTCTAATTGTTTCTCAAGCTCTTT
>DASSHD010000222.1:0-2664 GCA_035693085.1 Hanamia sp.
CTGATAAATAGTTGGGTCAACATCACAGAATCTCTATAAGACCGTTTGAAAAAAGAGACTGAAAAGCGGTGGGTCAACATGACCAGAATGGTGGGTCAACATAAATCAGAATGATGGGTCAACATGTCCCGGATTCTACACCCATTTCAAAAGAAACAAGAATTAATAAAATTCTATAATCAACAAATAGAAAATAATGAAACATCATTTTTATTGGATTTAATAGAGAGGTATCATAAAAATGACATTATTGAATACATCTCAAAAAGTAAAAACTTCATATCGAATTCCACACTACCGTGGCAATCCAGTCACACAACTATATCTAATAAGCAAAAGCTCATAATTTGGAAAAACAAAACAATTAGATTTGTTTTCCCCTTGTCGTGGCAGAATAGAAAAAGCTACGCAATTTCTGTTTTACACGGCATCCTAAATAATCCTGCATTTATACCACAATCTTCTAACCTTAGACCATACTTATTTGCAGATATAATTTCTGCTTTTACAAAACTTAAAAGGAGAAGTTTCCCCGATAATTTATGCAACGCATTTTTATCAGAAATTATTAATCACAAAAGTTTTTGGTTAAAAAAGGAATTAAAACAAAGCGAGTCATTTGATTCGGGGCAACCTGATTATTTTTTTGATGAAAATAAAATTTTGGGTGCATTACTCAAAGACTTATCTGTAGCAGAAGTCAACCAAGTTTGGCAACCATTCGGCAATATTGCTGTTGACGAAATTGAAGAAGAAAGAGAAAATGGATTTCAAAGTAAGTTGTTTCAAGAATTCCGAGAAGAACAATTTCTTTGGGATTATAAAAGCTTTATTGCAATTAAATTTTTTAAAGTGCTTATTGCAGAAGTAATAACAAGGAAATATAAAGGAAGCCACTTTTGGCTTTATTATTACAGACGCATCACAGAAGCAATCTTAAAAACTTTTGACAAATACCATCCTACTGATGTTGATACGACAACTACAAATTATCATCAGTTTATAGAAATAATGATAGACAATTTATTTCTATGGCTTGACATTTCAAACGAAACAGAAGATGACGGATTTTATCATAGCGTAGTTGACTGTATTGGCATTCTAACTCATTCGATTTGTAAAAGCCAATACTTCGGTGAGAAAAGACAAAAAAATTGTGTGGAAAGAATCCTTACAACTTATTGCAATTTGCAGGACAATCCACAAACAGAAAATATTAGAACACAGTTAGGAATTAAACTTCTTAAACCCTCTATGCTGACAAATAACGGAGACAATTATTATCATATTTTAGAAGAGGCGTGGATTAGGTTTGACAAAATACCACATAGACACGGAAACGTTGATTTACAATATTTCACAAAACTAAAAGACACAGTGATTATTCCAAGTGGACTTGACCCAGACCAATATTAAACCAGTTCGCAGACAAATAGCCCAGCCACCAACATTGGGTTTGCTTCTACGCTGGCTGAACGAATAAACATGAGCTTTTTGTTCTTTGTTCATCAGTAGTTCCGGGCTGAAAATTCATTGTTCAGCTTTTGTAGTTATCTTCGGCTTTGGGTTCGCTGTTGGGCGCGATGTTCGGGCGAAAGGAACATTGAATGCCAGCGCAGCAGCAAGCCCTCGACGTTGGCAGCAATTGTATCGTCGAAATCAATAAAATTATCAAAAATTATCAAAACAAAACACATGAAAAAACTATTTACCCTTATGATTTGCAGTGTGATTATTATCTCAAACAGTACTGCACAGAAACAAATTTTTAGTATCCCTCATTTGAAGGATAGCTTAAAAGAACAAAAGTCTGTTGCTATATTACCCTTACGGGTTACAATTTCTTACAAGAGACTTCCAAAAAACTTTAACGCAGAAGGTAATAAAGCCGATGAAAAGAATACAGGTATAAATATGCAACAAGGCATGTACACTTATCTTTTGAGGAAAGCAAGTGATTATTCTGTATCTTTTCAAGACGTTGAAAGAACTAATATACTTCTTGCAAAGGCAGGAATTGCAGATAATTTCGAGGAGTTACTTCCTGATAGTATTGCAAAAGTATTAGGCGTTGATGGTGTTATTAAAGCTTCATACAGCTATGAAAAAACAGGAAGTGAAGCTGGTGCGATTGCTAAGACATTGGTGTTTGGATTTGGTGGCAGCACTGGCTCTGGTTCGTTGACAATGCAGATATATAGTGGAGAATCAGGGACATTATTATGGAGATTTTATAAAGAAATGAATGAAGGTGCTTTCTCAAGCGGTGATGAACTTATGCAAAGAATGATGAAAAAAATATCAAGAAACTTCCCTTATTCGAAATAGGGATGGTTGCTTAAAAAGGGTATGTCTTGAAATAACAACAAGCTGCCAACAAGTGCATTGGCAATAGCAGGGCTGACGTGCATTTCATAAGCTTTTTGTTCGCTATTGGGCAGTAGTTCCCATCTGAAAAATCTTTGATGAACTTTAGTTCATATTCTGTACTTTTAGTTCTTTATTGAGCTTTGGTTCCGGGCTGAGTGTGTCACGAGAATTAGGATAGTGAAATCCTGATTCATAATTGTATAAATGATGGCAGTCGGCCTGCCGTACACGCCTTTCAGCAGGAGTGTACAAACCGCCTGAAGGTGCTTTGTTCAAAAGGCAAGGTATTGAACG
>DASSHD010000223.1:0-4305 GCA_035693085.1 Hanamia sp.
ACCTGGCAATGCTATGGAAGCTTCCGGTTGTTTTTATTTGCGAAAATAACAACTATGCAATGGGAACTTCAATAGAACGTACATCCAACGTAATTGATATTTACAAACTCGCAGATGCTTACGAAATGCCAAGTGACCAGGTTGACGGCATGATTCCTGAAACAGTGCATGATGCGGTTACAAGGGCTGTGAAGAGAGCCAGGGAACAGGGAGGCCCTACATTGCTTGAAGTAAAAACATATCGTTATAAAGGACATAGCATGAGTGATCCTGCGAAATACCGTAGCAAAGAAGAAATGGAAGAGTATAAACTCCAGGATCCGGTAGAAACTACTATGAAAAAACTGAAAGACAATTTTGGAGTAAGTGATGAAGAAATTGAAAAAATAGATGAGAGGGTCAAAAATGAAGTGGCAGAAGCTGTAAAGTTTGCAGAAGAAAGCCCTTATCCTGATGATGATGAAGTATTGAAGGATGTTTATGCAGAAGATGATTATCCATTTATTATGGATTGAGAATTCGAATTATTTGTTGGTTTACTATAAAATAAAATAATAATATAAAAAAGTAAAAAACCTTTCAGTTTAAAAAATAGCTGAGATCTGAATAAAAATTAAATATGGCTGACAAAAAGAAAATACAAAAAAAAGAAGTTGATGTTGTAGAAAAAGCCAAGATCCTTTGGGAAGATTACAGTAAGCCGATTTCTTATATTGGCTCTGCTATAATACTTTTGTTTGCAGGGTGGATGATTTACAAATACATGTTTGAAGTTCCTAAACAGGAAAAAGCGGATACAGAAGTTTTTGTTACACAAAAATATTTTACCGAATTTACCAATGCTACCGATTCTGCAAAATTGATGATGGCAGCAAGAGTACTTAACGGTGATGGAAGAAACCCCGGAGCTTTAAGGATAATAAATAAATATTCCGGTACTCCGGCAGCTAATCTATGCGAGTATTATGCCGGTGCGTGCTATCTGCATTTGGGTCAATTTGCAAAGGCTATTAAATACCTTAAAGATTTTGATGCCAATGGCTCTACCCAAATAGAAAGCCGTGCCCTTGGTATGATGGGTGATGCAAGCGCTGAACTAAACAAAAATGATGATGCCCTTAAATACTACAAGAAAGCAGCCGAAGTAAATGAAAAAGATGATTACACTTCCTCTGAATTTTTATTCAGGGCGGCACTTTTTGCGCAAACCATTGGTAAAACAAAAGAAGCTATTGATCTTTTTAAAGAAATCAAAACAAATTATCCTCTTTCTGAAAAAGCCTCTGATGTGGACAGGTATCTTGCAAGGCTTGGGGTTTTTTCTGAATAATATTGAGTAAATAATAATGGCAATAGTCAACGAAAATCTTTATAATATAGACACAGGCATTCTTCCAAAGGATGCCTGTATTGTTATTGTACACACACAGTGGAACCCGGAAATTGTAAATAAGTTATTGGAAGGCTGTGTAAAAATTTTGCAACAATATGGTATGAGTAATTATAAAGCAATCAATGTGCCCGGTGCATTTGAAATACCATTTACTATTAAAAATTTTTGGGAAACTTATCACAATAAATTTGAAAAACCACAGGCATTTATTGCTTTGGGTTGTGTGTTGCGTGGAGATACACCGCATTTTGATTACGTATGTAGGGCTATTACAGATGGGGTATTACAGTTGAATTTGACATTGCCCGTCCCAACAATTTTTGGTGTACTTACAGTAGATAATCAACAACAGGCCGATGAACGGACAGGTGGCATACATGGTAACAAAGGAGAGGAGGCAGCCTTATCAGCTTTAAAAATGATAACAATTAAATACTCAAAATAGAAGATTCTCTTTTTGAGTTATTAAATAATCAATTACAATCTACCCGGATGAAAGTTCAGATATTTATACCATGTTTTGTAGATCAGTTATATCCACAAACGGCTTTTAACATGGTGAAAGTACTGGAAAAAGCATGTTGTGATGTAGAATATAATACCAATCAAACCTGTTGCGGCCAACCCGCATTCAATGCCGGTTTCTGGGATGAGGCCAAGAGTGTTGCTGCTAAATTTATTTCGGATTTTGATAATGTTGATTATATAGTAGCGCCGTCTGCATCCTGTGTAGGTTTTGTAAGAAATTATTATGCGGGGCTTTTTGAAAATTCTTCTCAGCATAATGCAGTAAAAGAACTTTCTGCAAGGATTTTTGAATTTACAGAATTCCTTACAAAAGTTATTAAAATAGAAAATTTTGGCGCAGTGCTGAATGCCAAAGCCACTTATCACGATAGCTGTGCCGGATTGCGTGAATGTAAAATAAAAGAAGGCCCCCGTAATCTTTTAAAAAAAGTGAAAGGACTTGAATTAATAGAAATGATGGATACAGAAACCTGCTGTGGCTTTGGAGGCACTTTCGCTGTTAAGTTCGACCCTATTTCCAATGCCATGGCTGATCAAAAAATAAAAAATGCATTAGATACCGGTGCCACCCATATTATCTCAACCGATCTTAGTTGCCTCATGCATCTTCAGGGTATCATTACCAAAAGGAATCTTTCACTTACCACCATGCATATTGCAGATGTTTTGGCAAGCGGATGGGAATAATAACGTGAATGGTTAATCGTGGATGTGTTTAAAAAAGAAAGATTCATAAGAAACTGTAAATTAAAATGTACTTCAAAATCCTGTAATTGTTTGGCATAATTCTAAATTTGGAAAAGGTGTTACAATATTCAATAATAAAATTCTCATTCTAAAAATATCTTTTTTGCCATAATAGTTTTTCTATCCAACTGCTTATTTGGTAAACAAAAAATATCTCCTTTTTAGCTCCTTAATTTTTCTGATAAACAATTAACATTAAAGACGAATCGTCTTTAATTGGTTTTATTTTTTTACGATTAAATCCGTTGACATAATTATTTCGTAAATGATTTTGATAAAGAATTGATAAAAATATCAATCCATTTTTAATCATTAAAATAATCACGTTATGTTAAACAACGAATCAGAAGAAATTCAGCCAGGTCTTTTAGAGGAAGGAATGGCTAAGACATTTTCCAGAAGAAAATTTTTTGGAATAATGGGTGCAGGCTCTGCATTGGTAGTTACAGCGGCAGCATGCCATAAAACTCACATCGGTGGTGGAAATGGCGGCGTAGATCTTGGAAGCGGCGACATTGGCATTTTAAATTATGCTTACGCATTAGAACAATTAGAAGCAGCATTTTATACCCAAATAATTTCGGCTCCTTATTCGGGAATCAATGCAATGGAAAAATCATATCTGACAGATATAAGAGACCATGAAATTGCGCACCGCGAGTTTTTCAAGGCAGCTTTAGGTTCAAGTGCTATCCAGTCATTGCAGGTAAATTTCAGTGCTATTGATTTCACAAGCCGCACCAGCGTACTCGGCACTGCAAAGGCGTTTGAAGACCTTGGCGTATCAGCTTATAATGGCGCAGGAAAGTTAATATCAAATCCTGATTATCTCACCCTGGCCGGAAAAATTGTTTCTGTTGAAGCGAGACATGCCGCATGGATACGTGACATGATCACTCCAGGCTCTTTTGCAGATATGACGGCTGTGGATATGAATGGATTGGATGTGGAGCGGGAACCAAACGATGTATTATCCATTGCCGGAGCTTTTCTTAAAACAAAACTTGATGCAAGTCATTTACCCACCAATTAAATCTTATAATTATGAACTTACAAAATATTATTTCAGAAATTGAAAATACAGATCCTGACGTTTACGACAGGCTGGATACCCGCAGAAATGCGATGAAAAATTTTGCGAAAACCTCCGGACGTATTGCTTTGGCTTCTATTCCATTTGCATTAGGGTCCATGTTTCAAAAGGCTTATGCCTCGCCTGCTTCGCCAAAAGATCTCATCATTGATACATTAAATTTTGCACTTACACTTGAGTATCTTGAATCTAATTTTTATATCAAGGCGGTTGCTTCAGGAATTGTTCCGTCAGGTGAAGCTCTTACTGCGCTTACCACCATCCGTGATCATGAAAATGAACATGTGAATTTTCTTAAAACAGCTATTTCAGCCGCGGGCGCCACACCTGTATCTTTCACTGCTGCAAGCTTTGATTTTACTGCGAAAGGTACTTTTCCCGGAGTATTTACAGATTATGGAACATTGCTGGCCGTAGCCCAAACTTTTGAAGACACCGGCGTTCGCGCATATAAAGGACAAGCACCCAATCTTATTTCTAACAACGATTATTTAACTGCCGCTTTGCAAATCCATTCGGTAGAAGCAAGGCATGCAGCGCATCT
>DASSHD010000224.1:0-14450 GCA_035693085.1 Hanamia sp.
AATACTTTCTTATCATAAAATGGAACAATCACAAAATCATTGTTTTCTAAGTAAAGATGCTTCCCAAAATCGCCGGTGCTTAGATATTTATAGACATCTATAGAATCAATAATTCTTCCATTGCGCGAAATAAGAATATTGCGCATATTGCCATATTTTGTAACGCCGCCCGCCATTGCTACCACGTTTAACGCATTGGTAAAAGCAGAAACAACCACAGGGCCTGGCGTTTGTACATTCCCCGAAACCTGCACTACTATTGAACGGGGTTGCCCCAATGTTACCGATACGTTAGTAGAAGGAGGAATCACTTTTTTAAATCTTGCATAAATGATAGCTCGCGCTTTGTCAAAAGTTAATCCCTGAACAGTGATCTTACCCAATCCCTGCGGGAAAATAGAACCATCACGCGCTACGATATAATCCTGTTCAAAATCGGCTCCTCCCCAAAGGGAAACTACGATATGGTCTCCCACTCCAATGGGATAATCAGGCGGAGGGGTAGAAAGCTCTGAAAGTTGTAATATCTGGTTGCTCTGAAAAAGATTATTCCCATAAACAGATTCAGCACCGGACAAAGTACTTTTAATATTATCCTTTTGTGTACTATCTTTTGAGATCACTTTTTTACTGTTGAGATCCTGGTTAGCCTTATGAATATCTTCTCCGGGCTTTTGTGCCTGTTGATTGTAATCTTTTAAATAATTCATTAGATCAGAAGGGGATGCATTTTTTAGCGCATTGGGATCAATAGGCACATCACTCTGATCAGCAGGAACTTGTGCATAAATAGAATTGGATATACCCAATGAAAAAAATAGAGAAAAAAATACCAGGAATACGGATTTTTTACAGGTATGTCCTGTTTTAAGAAGATTCATTGTTAGGGGGTTAATGTGCAATATTCTATTAAAACGCTCAAATATAGAATTTTATTTTAGTGGCGCACTCAATGCCTCATTGAATTGCAGCCGGATTTCTATTACAATTTTTGCAGTAGGTTTTTTATTTCTTTTATCCATGCACTAACGTGTCTTATTTTCAACTATACTTCAATAGGATTACACACAAAAAATCCTGATAATTTTCATTAAACTCTTTTCAGAATTTGACTAATCTAAAATGAAAATGCAGGATATTTATCTACCTACCGGTAGGCAGGTTTGTTTACTATGTAGTCTCACTTAAACGATCTGCGAAATTTATAAAATCATTTCATTCCAAAACTTTTTCCATTTGCATACTTCTCGATCCTTTGATGAGAATCTGTGCATTATGAAGATGAGCATTTTTTAACCAATCTTTTGCCTGCAAAGAGTTTTCGCAATTAATATAATTGCTTTTAATTTCTTTGAAATTCTTTCCAACAAGCACTACTGCATACCATTTATGCTGATCAATTAATGATACAATGGTTGCATGTTCTTTTTCGCTTTCATCACCTAACTCCATCATACTTCCCAGTAAAAGCACTTTTTTATCACTTTTCAAATTTGCAAAATTTTCTATCGCGGCCTTCATGCTGCCCGGATTGGCATTGTATGCATCAAGGATAATGGTATTAGAATTTTTTTGAATTAACTGCGAGCGGCTGTTGGAAGGAGAATAATTTTCTATCGCGCTTTTTATTTTTTCATTCTCTACTTTAAAATAGTTGCCAACACAAAACGCTGCAAGTATATTGGGTAAATTATATCCCCCTACTAAATTGGTTCTAATAATTATTGGCTCTGTATTGTCAATTTTTACTTGAATAAAAGGATCATTTTTTAAAATAATTCCTTTCGCATTTTCACTTTTACTACCGTAGAAAATTACGTCTTTCATTGACTTGCTCAATTCAAAAACAGCAACATCATCCGTATTTACAAAAGCAGTCCCTTCGTTATTTTTTAAATAATCAAACAATTCTCCTTTGCCTTTTTTTACATTTTCCACACTTCCGAATCCTTCCAGATGCGCCTTTCCAATATTAGTAATCAGGCCGTGTGTAGGTTGCGCATAAGCGCAGTAACCCGAAATTTCATTGAGATGATTGGCGCCCATCTCAATCACAGCAATTTCCGCATCCTGTTTTATTTTTAAAATAGTAAGCGGGATACCGATATGATTATTCAGATTTCCTTTGGTGGTATAGGTTTTAAAAGTGCTGGAAAGAACTTCGTGCAATAATTCTTTCGTTGTAGTTTTTCCATTGCTGCCGGTGATTGCAATAAAAGGAATATGAAATTGTTGCCTGTGATATTTTGCCAGTTGCTGCAACGTTTCTAATACATTATCAACATTAATGATTCTATCATCTTCAAAACCCAAAGATTCATCTGCTGCGACATAAGCTGCGCCTGTATCCAGAGCTTGTCTAACAAAATGATTCCCATTAAAATTCGGCCCTTTTAAAGCAAAGAAAAAATCGTCTTTTTGTAATTTCCTTGAATCAGTTTGTATGGAAGGAAATCGTTGATAAATTTTATAAATCTCTTCTATATTCATTGGGCAAATTTATGTTTTAGGTCTTGTCATTTTAAAAATAAATAGGAATTTTTGAACATAAAATTTATTTCCCTTTCAATTTCTTTTCGCTCTCTTCAATTTGTTTTATAAAATCTTTTTCTACGTTTGAAAGTTCATTTTTATTTTGTTCTCTATACTTTTCATATTCTTCTCTCGATTTATCAATCGCCTCCTGGTGGCTTATTTTCCCCGAATGAGAAAGAATATCCTGCCCTGTCATTTTTAAAAAATCGTTTAATCGTTCTATCCAGTCTTTCATGTACATTGGCTTTTGATTGAGCGCCTGTAATTCAGCCAATTCGAGGTAAGCAGTAACCATTCTGTTCAACAGGTTAAGTTCTTTTTCATTAAGATAATTTTTTGCAATTTCTGTTTCCTGTTGAGTTGGCTTTTTACCTTTAAAATTCGTAAGGCCTAAATTGGGTTTACCTGCATCTATCCTGTTATAAATTACTTCAGCAGCAGTATGTCCATGCGCTGCCCAATGCATTTTATTTTGAATAGTTTTGAAAAATAATACTGACTCTTCGGTCTTCGCATCATAATCAATACTTGTAGCATAAATATCCAACACTTTCCGCCAAAACACTTTTTCAGAAGAACGAATGTCTCTGATGCGGCTTAATAATTCATTAAAATAATTGCCGCCACCAGCCTGTTTCAGCAATTCATCATTCATGGTGAATCCCTTTATAATGTACTCTTTCAAACGCTGGGTAGCCCAAATACGAAATTGGGTGCCGCGATGAGATTTTACACGGTAGCCTACAGAAATTATTACATCAAGATTATAGATTGTAGTTTCGTAATTCTTGCCATCAGCAGCAGTTAGTCGGAATTTCCGACTAACTGAATTTTCATCAAGCTCGCCTTCCTTAAACACATTGCCAATATGCTCCGTAATCGTAACTCTGCTTTTTTGAAACAAATCTGCCATCTGCGCCTGCGTAAGCCAAACAGTTTCATCCTGGAGCCGCGTTTCTATTTTGGTTACTCCATCAGCATTCTGATAAATAAGTATGTCGGATTGATTTTGCTGCATAAATCAGAAAAATATTTTTCAATTTAAGTAATAATAATTATTCTATTTAATCTGTAAAAAAATCTTCTGTAAAATTCAATTTTATTTTTTCGCATTTTTCTCCTTATCAAAAAAGCATTATTGTTTAACTTGTGCTCCATTATCTCAAAAATTTATTGATTCTAATGAAAAAAATTCTGGTAACTTTTTCCCTTCTTACTTTTCTTAAGGTTATTGCATTTTCACAGGCTCCAAATCCGGCTATCCATTGGGCTGACAGCGTTTTCAATACTTTAAATGATGACCAAAGAATTGCACAGTTAATCATCTTGCGTGAAAGCAGTTATAACCCGGAGGGACCGGTTTACTATGATTCAGCAATCACCGAAGCGATCCAAAAATATAATATCGGCGGTATTGTTCTTTTCCAGGGCACACCTGTTAAGCAAGCCAATTTTATCAATTATTTTCAAAGTATTGCAAAGACGCCGTTAATGGTATGCATAGACGCAGAATGGGGACTGGGTATGCGTTTGGATAGTGTAACTCCGCTCAATCACCAGATGATGCTGGGTGCAATGAACGATTCTGCTTTGGTGTATCAATATGGTAAATTGGTTGGAAAACAATTAAAAAGAATGGGTATCCAGGTAAATTTTGCACCGGTGGTTGACATCAATAATAATCCGAATAACCCCGTAATTAATGACCGTTCTTTTGGAGAAAATAAATACAAAGTAGCAAGATACGGTGTTGCATACATGAAAGGTATGCAGAATGAAGGAATACTCTCTTGCGCTAAACATTTCCCCGGACATGGCGATGTTTCGGTTGATTCTCATTTGGATCTTCCGGTGATCAATAAATCAATGGCCGAATTAGATTCATTGGAATTGTATCCTTTCAAAAGAATGTTTGCCGCAGGTGTGCCCAGTGTGATGACCGCTCATCTTTTTGTTCCTGCAATTGATTCCACACCAAATACGGCTACTTCGTTATCGAAGAATGCAGTCACCGGTTTACTTCGCGAAAAGTTGCATTACGACGGACTTTCTTTTACCGATGCGCTGGGAATGAAAGGCGTTGCTAAATATTTTCCGGGTGGACAGATTTCCGTGCAGTCGCTGATAGCAGGAAATGATATTCTTGATCTTCCCGAAAATGTAGATTCAACCATCGCGAAAATCAGGCAGGCGATTGATAGCAATCAATTAAGCTGGAATGACATTTATGAAAAATGCAAAAAAGTGCTTGCCTATAAATATATGTATGGAGTTGCGAATGTACAACCTATCAATACAGACCACCTGACTTACGATTTGAATGAAGGAATTCCGGAAATGAAAAAATTAGTAGCAGAAAATGCGATCACCGTTTTAAGTAAAAAAGATAAAGAATTTTTTCCACTGACAGATGAAAATAAAAAAATTGTTTACGTGGGAATTGGCATTGACAGCGCCAATACATTTGCTTCAAGATTGCAAAAAGATTTAAAAGCCGATGCTTTTTATTTTAATTATAAAGAAGATGCAGCAAGAATAGCCTCAACGGTTGAACTAATAAAAAACCGGTACCAGGCAGTTGTAATAGGAGTTCATGATTACAAGCGGTTTCCTGCAAATAATTTTGGCATCAGTAATTATGCGTTGGATCTGATCCATCAGATTCAGGCTAATAACAAAACTATTATTTATGATTTTGGGAATCCTTATGCACTTAAAAACTTCTGTGATGCAAAAAATTTAGTGGCTTGTTATGAAGATGATTCCATAACACAAAATACGGCGGCAGATATGATTGAAGGAAAAATAATTGCTAAAGGAACCTTACCTGTTACGGTTTGTGAAAATTATAAATTTGGAAGCGGAATTACCGGAAATAGAATTATGCCGGTCTCAACGCCTGATGAAGAAGGTATTAATGGCTTGCAAATGACACGCGATATTGATTCCATAGCCAACCTGGGAATAAGTGGTAAAGCATATCCCGGTTGTGTTGTATTAATTGCCCGGCATGGAAATATTATTTTTGAAAAAGCTTACGGAAAATATAATTATGATACACCGGAGCCTGTAACGCTCAATTCAATTTATGATATGGCATCGGTTACAAAGATTTGCGCCACTACTCTTGGTGTAATGAAATTATATGATGAAGGAAAATTAAGACTTGACAAAACACTCGGCACTTATCTTAAATGGGTAAGAAAAAGTGATAAAGCCAATCTGAACATAGAAAAGATACTGCTTCACCAGGCAAGGCTTGTAGCTGATGTTGTTTTTTATAAAAAAACCGTTGATCCTGTTACCGGGAGGCCTTTGCCTCAATATTTCCAGCCTGATTCATCCGCTGCGTTTAGCGTAAGAGTGGCGCAGAATTTATATTTAAAAACCGGATATGATAAAATAATGAACCAAAGTATTGTTGACAGCAAGCTTCTTCCCACGGAAAAATATGTTTATAGTGATAATGATTTTATTTTGATGGCAGACGTTGTTCGGGCTATTTCAGGATTGAGGATCGATAAATATGCCGATAAATATTTTTACAAACCAATGGGACTTACTTCAATCGGATTTAATCCAAGAAACAGGTTTGATACCAATTTGGTGGCGCCAACAGAATTGGACAACTATTTCCGGTTTCAACATTTGCATGCAGATGTTCATGATGAAGGAAGCGCCATGTTTGGCGGAGATGCCGGACACGCAGGCTTATTCAGCAATGCAGAAGATATAGGGGCCATCCTTCAAATGTTTTTAAATGGCGGATCATTCAATGGCAAACAGTATATTAAGCCTTCAACACTAACTTTATTTACTGCCTACAATTCAAGTATCAGCAGGCGCGGTATCGCTTTTGATAAGCCACAAAAGGATAATTATACCACCACAGATCCGCATCCTTATCCGTCGAGGTTTGCATCGCCGCTCACCTTCGGACACACCGGATATACAGGGACTGCTATTTGGGTAGATCCAAAATATGATTTGGTTTATGTATTTTTAAGTAATCGGGTAAATCCGACAAGAAGTACGAATCTATATAAATTAAATATACGAGGAGCAATTGAAGATGCGGTGTATAAAGCAATGGTGCCGGCAATTCCGGAAGTGTTGAAGAGAGATAAGCTGGAGAAGAATGAAAAATAAGAAATCATCTTTTTTGTTTGTTTGCTGTAAAATAATTCCTCATTTATCCGATTTGTTTTTATATGCGAGGCTTATCACCTTCGAACTGGAATTGACATGAAGCTTTTCGTATATGTTGGCAATATGCTTTCTCACCGTAAAGATGCTGATATAAAGTGTTTCCGCGATTTGTTTAGGGCTATAGTCTTTGATGGTATATTGTAAAATTTCCTTTTCTCTTTCTGATAATAAACTGTTAATAGAGGATAGACCGCTTTCTGTTGGCGTGGTTTTTACAGAGGCTTTGCCAAGTATATCAAAAGTTTTTCGTGCTATTGAAGGGCTCATTGGAGCGCTGCCCTGTTCTAAAGAATTGGTAATGGCGTTTCTCAGAGAGATGGCATTATCATCTTTTAGAAGATACCCGTTTGCACCTGCTTTTATGGCTTCAAAAATTCTATCATCATCATCAAATACTGTTAGCACAATCAGATGAATGGAAGGATATAATACTTTTACAATTTGTATTAATTGTATGCCACTCATATTCGGCATTTCCAGGTCAACAAATAAAATCCGGGGTAATTTTTCAGGAGATAATTCTTTCAGTTTTTCAAGACAAGCATCCCCCGTTGGCGCAACAAAAGCGACTTCCAGGTCATCAAATTTTGCACTTTTTGCACGAAAGTGTTTCTATTTACCATATTGTCATCTACAAAAGCTACTTTAATAAACATAAAAATAAAATTGAGATTTTTCGACATTAAAGTCAATACTTATTTTTAATTATTTTTCCTTGCATTCGATGTAAGACGTACTATAGTTCCTTTTGTACCAGGTATAGAAAAAGTTAAAGTATATCCAGCCTCCGCAAAACTTTACATTATTGTATTTAAAAAGAAGAGCAATAAACCTTCTCCAATCCGTAAATTATTTAGAATTAATTTTCCTATTTTTGAATGGAAATGTTTTCTTAAATTAATATTGAAAAACATTTCCCTATCATTTCACCGGATTTAGAATTACAATAATTAAAACCTTGAAATTTAAAAATGAAGGTTTTTGAAGGGATACACCCCACAATTATTGCAAGGCTCAGAAATAATGCCTTGCTCACAGATGATGAGATATTAGAATCATTATCTTATTTTGAAAAAAGATGTATAAAAAGAAAAGAATACATTCTTCGCGCAGGAGAAGTGTGCCGGGAAAGAGTTTACATCAACAAAGGATGTTTCAGGCGTTATATGCTGGACGACCATGCCAAAGAAGTTATTATCAATTTTGCTTTTGAAGAATGGTGGGTCGGCGATTTGGAAAGTTTTCAAAATCATCAGCCCGGCATTTATTATGTTCAGGCGTTGGAAGACAGTGAAGTGTTTTGCATCAATGAAAAAAACTTGCGCCTTCTTTTCAAAGCAGTTCCAAAATTCAGTGTTTTTGATTATAAGAAAATAGAGAAATCGCATTTTGCTACGCTGAAACGTCTCGCCATGATGCAGTCAGCGTCACCGGAAGAAAAATATCTTTCAATGATTGAAAAATACCCGCAAATTATTCAGCGGATTCCACTTCATTATATTGCTTCTTACCTGGGTATTGAACCTGAATCTCTTAGCCGGCTGAGAAAACGTCTGTGTCATAAAGAAAAAAAATCTTAACCAAAGTCAATGGTTTTGGCTGTTGCTGCATCGTAGGTTTACATAAAAAAAATAAACAATGGAAACAACAACCTTACAATCAAAAACAAACGGGAAGCAAACTGCTCCCCAACTAAATCCCGAACACATCATGCAGATTGGCATGGGCTTCTGGGCTTCAAAAACCTTACTTGCAGCCATTGACTTCAACTTATTTACGTTACTTGATGATGGCCCGCTTTCAGGTTCTGTCATACAAAATAAGCTAAAGCTGAATGACCGAAACCTGTATGATTTTCTCGATACGTTGGTGGCTCTGGGATTCCTTCAACGAGAAGGAATCTATGAATCATCATTGTATAGTAATACTCCGGAAACCGGTTTCTTCCTGAACAAAAACAAACCTGCTTATCTCGGCGGAATTTTAGAAATGGCCAATCATCGTCTTTATAAATATTGGGGAGACCTGGAAGAAGGACTTACAACCGGTCTGCCACAGAATGAAATAAAATATGCAGCATCTGAATCCGAAAACCAGTTTGATAAAATCTATAGTACTCCTGAAAGCCTCCGCGAATTCCTGAGTGCCATGACCGGGATTCAGTTAGGTGCTTTTATGAGTTTTGCCAAACAGTTTGATTTTTCAAATTACAAAACCCTCACCGATGCAGGAGGAGCGCTGGGCGCATTGTGTGCACAGGTAGCTCTTAATAATCCTGAAATGCACTGTACCGTTTTTGACCTTCCATCAGTAAAACCACTTGCTGAAGAATATATAAACAAACTCAAACTTTCAGACCGTGTGGATGTAAAGGCCGGTGATTTCTTTAAAGATGCACTGCCGAAATCAGATGTGATTGTAATGGGAAATATTTTGCACGACTGGAATGAAGATGAGAAGTTGCAATTGTTTAAACAGGCTTTTGATGCATTGCCCAAAGGCGGCGCTTTTGTTTGTATTGAAGCCATCATAGACAATGACCGAAGTAAAAATGCATTTGGCTTGATGATGTCGCTGAACATGCTGATAGAAACAAAAGGCGGGTTTGATTTTACATTCAATGATTTTGACACCTGGGCACATCAAACCGGATTTACATCAACAGAGTGGCTTCCGCTTGCAGGGCCTACCAGCGCTGCAATTGCGTACAAATAATCAATTGCATTTTATGGAATTATTTTTTTAAAAATGATTTCACCCGGTTATCTGATACGATAATCAAACAACCTTATTTCAAAGCCTGATTCTTTTTTGATTTTATTAAAAAAGAATCAGGCTTTGTTTGATATAGACAGCATCTGAATACCTTTTATATTTATTAAGAATTACAAGAAAGTTATAAGGATACAATTTTTTTGAGAATTAAAATTCATTCCGAATGATTAAATTTGAACCTCAGTAAACAAACAAAAAAACCGGATTCTTAATTGCAAATTCTGATAAACTAATGGTATATTATAACCACGACTTTATCTTTTCAGTCAGCTATCGTGTATAGTCAATCAGAAGTATTTAGTTTCGTCAAGGGGCTACTCAACGATTGAAAGATTATTTGATTTCTTTTAAAATATTAGCATAATGGAAAACCAAATTGAGATATATAAAGCAAAAGATTCAGTGATTGAAGTATCTGTTCAGTTTGATAATGATACAGTTTGGCTTTCTCAAAGGCAAATGGCCGAGTTGTTCGGCAGAAATCGTGTAGCTATTACTCAGCATATTGGCAATATTTTTAAAGAAGGCGAATTTGATGAGCAAGTGGTATGTAAGGAATTCTTACTTACCACTCAGCATGGAGCAATGGATGGTAAAACACAAGCAACAAAAACAAAATACTATAACCTCGAACCTCGATGTTATTATTTCAGTTGGCTATCGTATGAAATCCATCAGAGGAACCCAATTTCGTCAGTGGCTAAAAAGACTCACATCAGAAGACTATATGTTTACACCTGTTTTTCAATTTGAATGATTAAATTTGAACTTCAGTAACCAAACAAAAAAACAGATTCTTAATTTCGATAAATAATAAACTTTTAAATTTTATATCAATCATGCAGTATCCATATCAGATCAAAACATTGGAACAATACAGAGAGGACTACAAAAAAAGTGTTGAAAATCCCGAAACATTCTGGGCAGAAATTGCTGAAAATTTTCAATGGAAAAAAAAGTGGGATAAAGTTTTAGAATGGAATTTTAAAGAACCAAAGATAGAATGGTTCAAAGGGGCAAAGCTTAACATCACTGAGAATTGCATTGACAGGTATTTAAAAGATATGGGGGAAAAACCAGCCATCATCTGGGAGCCTAATAATCCTGAAGAAAGAACAAGAGTAGTTACTTATAGCAGGTTACACAAAAGAGTTTGCCAGGTGGCCCAGATGCTTACAAACAATGGGGTAAAAAAAGGCGACCGCGTTTGTATCTATATGGGAATGGTGCCAGAGCTTGCTTACGCGATTCTTGGTTGCGCCAGAATAGGTGCCATCCACAATGTGATTTTTGGAGGCTTCTCTGCACAAAGCATAGCAGATCGAGTGGAAGATTCGAAAGCTGAATTTATTATAACCTGTGATGGCGCTTATCGCGGCACAAAGGATATTCCTCTAAAAAGTGTTATTGATGATGCTTTGATAGGGAACAAAACGATAAAAAAAGTAATTGTTTATACCAGAACGAGGAGACCTGTTTCAATGTTAAAAGGCAGGGACGTATGGTGGGAAGAAGAAATGGATTTTGCGTTATCTCAAATAGAAAAAAACAATGTAGTACATTTTCCTGCTGCTGAAATGGATGCAGAAGATCCGCTTTTTATCTTATATACTTCCGGCTCTACAGGCAAGCCAAAAGGCGTGGTACATACTACTGCGGGCTATATGGTTTGGACTGCTTACACGTTTGTAAATACATTTCAATATAAGCCGGGCGATGTTTATTTCTGTACGGCAGATATCGGCTGGATCACGGGCCACAGCTATATTGTGTATGGCCCATTGGCCGCAGGCGCCACCAGTCTGATGTTTGAAGGAATTCCTACGTGGCCGGATGCGGGAAGATTTTGGGATATTGTAGATAAGTACAAAGTGAATATTTTATACACAGCGCCTACCGCTATCCGAAGCCTGATGATCTACGGATTGGATCCTTTAAAAGGAAAAGATATGTCCACATTAAAAGTATTGGGAAGTGTGGGAGAGCCTATCAATGAAGAAGCATGGCATTGGTACAATGAGAATGTCGGAAAAAAGAAATGCCCGATAGTAGATACCTGGTGGCAAACAGAAAACGGAGGAATTTTAATTTCAACCATAGCCGGAATAACGCCTTCCAAACCTTGCTGGGCCACATTACCACTACCAGGTGTGCAACCGGTTTTGATGGATGAAAACGGAAATGAAGCAACTGAGGCAGATGAAAATGGTTTGATAAAAGGTAACCTTTGTATGAAAGCCCCGTGGCCGGGAATTTTAAGAACTACGTACGGTGATCATGAACGTTTCCGCAAAAATTATTTTGCAACTTATCCGGGATTATATTTTAGTGGCGACGGCGCTTTAAAGGATAAAGATGGAAATTATAGAATTACGGGGAGAGTGGATGACGTATTGAATGTAAGCGGCCACCGCATTGGTACTGCAGAAATTGAAAACGCGATCAACATGCATGCAGGTGTGGTAGAAAGTGCTGTAGTAGGTTACCCTCATCCGATAAAAGGGCAGGGTATTTACGCTTTTGTAATTACAGAAAGGAAACATCCTGAAGATGAACGATCCAAAAAAGATATCCTGGAAACTGTTTCAAGAATCATTGGTCCTATCGCCAAGCCAGATAAAATACAGTATGTAAATGGTCTTCCGAAAACAAGGAGCGGAAAAATAATGCGCCGCATACTTCGCAAAATTGCAGAAGGAGATATAGAACATCTGGGCGATATTACTACTCTACTTGATCCGGAAATCGTAGAGGAAATAAAAAAGAACAGGGTGTAATAATGTCTGACTATTCCGTTCTGACATTTTGATATAATTTAAAAATATAGGCCGGATGATTTTCATCCGGCTTTTATTTTTCATTCCTTTGCATCATGAATCCAAAAGATCTATCTATCAACGATTTTGATTACGTCCTTCCTGATGAAAAAATAGCCGTTTATCCCTTAGCCGAAAGAGACCAGTCCAAATTATTGATTTACAAAAACGAAATTATTTCAGAAGATATTTACAGAAATATCGCAGATCATTTACCCGAAAAATCTTTCCTGGTTTTTAATGATACCAAAGTAATAAAAGCAAGAATTTTATTTCAAAAAACAACCGGCGGGATAATAGAAATATTTTGCTTAGAACCGCATGAAAAAATAAACGATTATGCAATTATACTTTCTCAAAAAAAATCCACAAGATGGAAATGTATGATCGGTGGTGCAGGTAAATGGAAAGAAAAATTTCTTGAAAAAGAAATTTCGATTAATGGAGAAAAGATAATTTTAAAAGCGTCCCTTGTAGAGAGACTAAGTGATGCTTATGTGGTAGAATTAAGTTGGACCCCGGAAAACTATTCTTTCGCAGAAATTATAGATCATGCAGGCGCAACGCCATTGCCACCCTACATAAAAAGGAAAGCAGAAGAAAGCGATTCAGAAACTTACCAGACAATTTATTCAGCGCATGAAGGGTCTGTGGCCGCACCTACAGCCGGTTTGCATTTTACCAAAGAAATATTTTCTTCAATGAATAAAAAAAACATTGACACAGGTTTTCTTACTCTTCATGTTGGTGCAGGAACTTTTAAACCGGTAAAATCTTCCCGCATGGAAGGTCATGAAATGCATGCGGAATGGATTGACGTATCCATAAAATTTATTCAACAATTAATGGAAAATATTTCTCATGAGGTTTTTTGTGTGGGTACTACTTCTGTAAGGACAGTTGAAAGCCTTTACTGGATGGGATTAAAAACTCTTTTAAATCCTGAAATTAAATCTGAAGATTTAAAAATAAATCAATGGGAAGTATATGAAGGACCTTTGAAGAATAATAATTGCAGTATTGAAACATCTTTGCAATCACTTTTAAAATATCTTCAAAATAAAAAGACAGAAAGACTTTTTATTCAAACACAAATTATTATTGCTCCCGGGTATTATTTTAAAATCGCCAATGGCATGATAACTAATTTTCATCAGCCAAAATCTACTTTATTATTATTAGTAGCAGCGATGATTGGTGAGGAATGGAAAAGGATTTATGAGTATGCGCTGACGCATGAATTCAGGTTTTTGAGTTACGGTGATGGTTGTTTGATTTATAAAGAATAAAGGTTAAGGAATTCAGTTTTTGACGGACTAACTTTTGGAAAGTTGGTAAAGTCTTCAATTCTGTTCAAACGCTTCAATGAACTTTCCAAAAGTTTTCGACTGAATAGAAATTCGCGTTATTTACTTGCCTGCTGCAATGTCCAACTTTTGGAAAGTTGGCAAGCACTTTAATTCTGTTCAAACGCACCAATGAACTTTCCAAAAGTTTTTTTCGACTGAATAGAAATTCACGTTATTTATTTGCCTGCTGCGATGTTTAATTTTTGGAAAGTTGGCAAAGTCTTCAATTCTGTTTAAACTCTCCAATGAACTTTCCAAAAGTTTTTCAATCCTGATCTTTAAGGGATGATGTATCAGTTATCAGGCAGATTTATTTTCTACTATTCTTTTAAAATTATAAAAGAAATAAACCAATCCTCCACTTCCAAAAATTCCCAGAATAATATTCTGAGTCATTGTGAAATTGCGACTGAAAAATAGAAAGAAAATACTTATACATACTACAAACCAACATAATCCAATAACATTTCCGGTTCTTGTATTTTTATATTTATTCAACAAAAGAATTATAACAAGATTAAATACCATCAAAAGAACCATAAAAATATCTTTCATTTTACAATTGCAATTTTATAAATAATTCGCTTTTTAATTCACCATCTTATTCGCACAACTGCTGCTGGCAAAGGCTTCCGGCTTGGCTTTGAAAGCAAAACCCATTCCCAGGATGTATCCCATTGCTTCGCGTAAAGCTTCATTGCTCCTGAAATGGGGGTTGGTATTGATGTCGGCATGCACTTCCATATCCACATCATAAGTGGTAAAC
>DASSHD010000225.1:0-6788 GCA_035693085.1 Hanamia sp.
CTGATAAATAGTTGGGTCAACATCACAGAATCTCTATAAGACCGTTTGAAAAAAGAGACTGAAAAGCGGTGGGTCAACATGACCAGAATGGTGGGTCAACATAAATCAGAATGATGGGTCAACATGTCCCGGATTCTACACAAAATGTAAATTATAATATAAAGCGAATTTTTGTGTATGACATAAACGAATGTAAAAAACAAAGTCCGGATAAATTCTATGCTGAATATTTTTTCTTGGATGATGACAAGGTTGGGAATGTTTTACAATTACATGATTTAAATATTGAAAATGCCCTGATTAATGCGACAGTTAAAGACTTTGTTACAGGAAATGAAGAATGTTCAGTTCAAATTGGACTTTTACCTAAGCCTGATAGAGATGCGTTAATTATTATGGATTCCAAGAAAGAAAATAATCTGAGATTTGAGGTAAAAGAAATAATTAAGAATGATGACGGGATACTTACTTTGATTTGCAAAAAGCCTGATATTAATGAAGAACCTGCCTCTATTATTTCTCCATTCTTTCCTTTTTTCTAGCAATTTATTTAAGCCTGACCCAGCGTACTAAGTAATAGCCTCATTCATTCGGGGGACACACACTGATGAAGGGCATACCTACAACAATAGGTTTGGCAATAGTCTGGCTGAAGGAATAACAATCGGCTGTAGTTCGCTATCAGCAGCAGTTCCAGCAGACGAACAAATATCGGCTTTTTGTATTTACCTTCGGCTTTAGTTTTTCAATCGGCTGACGTTCGGGCGGGAAATACATTGAATGCCAGCCCATCGCCAAGACTTAAACGTAGTAGCAATTTTTAGGAACTTCATATATAAGTCAACGATTAAAAGTTATGGAATTACTCTTACAAATTTTATTAGGCATCGTTTCATTAGTATGTTTATTGGGAGGCCTAAACCTCTTGCTAAAAGGAGCCAATTCCTTTTTACCGAAAACTATTCCAGTCCAACGCATTTTAGATGATCTTTTTAGATTTTTGAGTGGAATTTATTTTGGGTTGGGAATCCTAATGACGTGGGTTGTTCTTAATTTTCATAAAATAAATGATTTAATTTACTTCATAGGCATTGTTGTTATTTTTTCGGGCTTAGGCAGGTTGTACTCGAGAATAAAGGTTGGTTCTGCTGGAAAATATTTTGACTACATGATGGTGTTTGAAATTATTTTAGGAATTAGCATTATTCTACTGCAATATTTCAGATGAAACAATTAATAAATTGCCAAAACTGCCACTACAAAATGCCCGGCAATATGCTGGCTGAAGCCTGCCCGTACCGAATCGTATCTGCCAGAAAGACTCCATTCAGGCGGGCGTTCGGGCGGGAAATAACAATCGGCTGTCCCGTACGTACGGGATCAGAAACAATTCCGGCAGACGAACAAATATTAGCACCGACTGGCGCAGGTATGCAGACCTGTGACTGTTCGTTACTCTTGCAATAAACCTTTTCTCCGCACCAAAATAAAAATTGTGATTATTTGTACGTTTACTGTAAATAATTGTTGGAATCAGGATTCACACAAAAGGAAAATAAAAATTCCTCCTATTTGTTTGTTTACTGAAAAACCCGCCTTCTGTTGGCAGAAGGGGACTATTATATTTTGTATCCCGGCGAATCACTTCACTTATTTCTTTTTGAAAGGCACCAATAGAACCATATATTTTAACAAGGATTATTTTATCAAAAATGCAACGTTTCATTTGGTATGACTGTCAAGTTAATAAACAATATATGATGAGACTTTTTTTTATTTCATTTGTTGTAATTACAATGGTCAGTTGCAAAAAAAAGGAACCTAAAACTAATGGTGTAATGATCCGTGTAGAAAATCTCCTCAGCTTTAACCTCGACAGTGTGAAACTTGTTTACGACACCTCGCATTATGACTTCGGCACAATACTTTCAGGTAACGCCACTATTTATGTTTTTTTTAAATCAATGCCGGATGGCCCTGCGATAACCGCTGACTCATCGGACAAAAAGATTTTAGCCGGGCATTTTATTCCTCCCAATTCTTATCCAACTCCAATTCTTACAAATGGAAAATATACATTAGAAATATTTCCTGATTCTACTTTGTTTTATCATTACGGAGCAAAGTATATAGAAAACTAAAGCGCCATTATTGTCAATTGATTGCCGTGACATCAAAATAAAAATCCCTCTTATTTGCCTGCCTTTGCCGGTAGCCTGCCTGTCCGGTAGGCAGGGCAGGTTGCTTTACTATTAAACCGTTTCTTCAAGGGTTGCCAACCTTTGGAAGGTTGGCAACCCTGTTTTATCAGGATTCACACAAAAGAAAATAAAAATCCCTCTTATTTGTTTGTTTACTATTACACCGTAAGAACCAGTATCTGCAGAAGCTCACGTGTATCATAATTTCGATTTTCAGATTTACTTATTCCCAATCTTCTTTCTTAGCAATTGTGCATTAATAGCTACAATGATCGTACTCAGGCTCATCAAAACAGCGCCCACCGCAGGGCTTAATACAAACCCAACGTGAAATAAAACTCCCGCTGCCAGCGGAATGGCAATGGCATTATAGCCAGTAGCCCATGCAATGTTTTGTATCATCTTTTTGTAGGTGGCTTTACCAAATAAAATAAGATTGGAAATATCTTTCGGGTTACTGTTTACCAAAATAATATCCGCTGTTTCGGCTGCGATATCAGTTCCCGATCCAACTGCTATTCCCACATTTGATTGCGCCAGGGCCGGTGCGTCATTAACTCCGTCACCGGTCATAGCAACAAACTCTCCTTTGCTTTGGAAGTCTTTTACAATTTCCACTTTCTGATGCGGCAGTACCTCTGCAAAAAAACCATCTAGTCCCAATTCTTTGCTCACTGCTTCACCCACCACTTTATTATCCCCGGTGACCATATATACTTTAATATGGTTCTTTTTAAAAGTTTGAATGGCTTCAGCACTCTCCGGCCTTATCGCATCTGCCAGCGCAATATATCCCGCCAGCTTTTCATCCGCCAGTACAAAGACAACTGTTTCAGCTTTTGAAGTAAATGCACCATCAGGCTGGTCAATATTTTTATCTTTCAGATAACCCGGGCTTACTACTTTTACGGATTTTCCTTCCACCATTCCTTCAACTCCTTTGCCGGTGATGGCATTGAATTTTTCTACTTTCGGTATGTCTATATTCAACTCTTTTACTTTGTTCATCACACCCACCGCTATCGGATGTTCGGATGTTTGCTCCAAAGCGCTGGCTAATCGCAGCACTTCTTCTTTTGAAAAATTATCATCGGCACTTTCATAACGGGTTACTCCAAACACGCCTGTAGTAAGCGTTCCGGTTTTATCAAACAACAAAACGGTTATCTTACGTGATTCTTCAAATGCAGTTCTGTTTCTTATCAGCAAACCATTTTGTGCCGATGCGGTAGTGGATATGGCAACAACCAATGGAATGGCTAAACCCAATGCATGAGGACAGGCAATCACCATTACCGTAACCATCCGCTCCAATGCGAATACAAAAGAATAACCTGCAAAAAGCCATACCGCCAGTGTTCCGAACCCAACCGCTAATGCAATATAGGTAAGCCATTTGGCCGCCCTGTCTGAAAGATTTTGCATTTTGGATTTTGCTTTTTGTGCATCGTCCACCAGTTTAATTACTTTGTTCAGGTAACTATCTTTTCCTGTGTGTTCCACCTTCACTGTGAGCGAGCCATTGCCATTGATAGAACCTCCTATTACTTTGCTGCCCTTTTCTTTTTTCACCGGTTTTGATTCTCCGGTCAGCATGGATTCATTTAAATAACTGCTCCCATCCACGATAATTCCATCAGCAGGAACTTTCTCTCCGGGCTTGATCAAGATGGTATCATTTATTTCCAAAACACTAAGCTCCACATCTTCAATTTGTCCGTCTGCTTTTATTCTGTGGGCTTCCGCCGGCATCATGCTTACCAATAATTGCAATGCTTTGGATGCGCCAAGAACTGATTTCATTTCCAGCCAATGCCCCAGCAACATAATATCAATTAATGTAACCAGTTCCCAGAAAAAATCCATCCCTTTTAAACCAAAAACAGTAGCGGTGCTATACAAATAAGCGACAGTGATAGCCATGGCTATCAGTGTCATCATACCCGGATTTTTGGATTTTATTTCATCAACAAAACCTTTTAAAAAAGGCCAGCCGCCCCAGAAATAAACAATAGATGAAAGTGCAAATAAAATATACGCATTGCCGGGCAACAGCCATTGATATCCCAAAAAATTCTGGATCATCGGCGAAAAGATCAGTATAGGGATAGAGATAATGGTTGAAACCCAAAATCGTTTTTTGAAATCTTGTATCATCATTTTGTGATGGTCATGGTGCGCCATTCCCATAGGATTAGCATCATGATCACTGTGATCCATTTTATTTTCAAGTGTTATTTTATTTCCTGAATGATGTTGATGATTTTCCATAATGAAAATTTTAAAAATCGAATGATAAAAATTAAAACAAGTTCTACTTTTTTATTCGTGTATTATTTCTTTACCACAAAAAAAAATGTAACTAATAGGTCAAAGTAATACCAGCACCCAATCCCATGTCGCTGTCATAATGTGTAGATAGCGCTACCCATTTTCTCAAAACATACTTGAATCCTGCTGCATATTCTTTATCGGTATTTACCATAAAGTTAAAACGCAAACGTTTGGATACAGGCACATCCTCCCTGCTTAACTGAAAACGTAATTTACCATTTCCATCAATGCGCATGTCTGCCAATACAAGCATAGGTAATGTATAGACCACGCCGGCCATTATGGTTTTGCGATTGTCTTTATTACTTGTTTGGCCAAACATATTTTTCGAATCATTGCCAAAAATATTTTCTTCTATGCCATGTATTTTCTTATAATGATAATCGAAACCAATATAGGGCATCCACCATTGCATTTTGCCCAGATAGCGACCCAGCATTGTTTCGCTTTCATATCCGTGTTCAGGTTTTGTACCAACGTGCCATAATGTACTCAATTGCCAGCGCGTGTCGGCGATCCTTGCTTCTCCCTCGCTGCCATTACTTTCCAAACCCACATTGGCCATAAAATACGTCATCTTATCCTCACGCAAAAATTTTCTATACGCCTTTTCAGGATTGGAAAATTCGGGATTCGGCGGCGAATCTTCATAACTAAAAACTCTTCCCATTCCACTCATCATGTGATACAATATGTGGCAATGAAAAAACCAGTCGCCGCTTTCAGTCGCTGCAAATTCCAATGTGTCGGTTTCCATTGGCATAATATCCACTACCGATTTTAATGGCGAATATTCTCCATGTTCATTTAATACCCGAAAGAAGTGGCCATGCAAGTGCATCGGGTGCCGCATCATGGTATTGTTGTACAAAATGATTCTTACATTTTCGCCTTTTTTAATTAAAATTTTATCCGATTCCGAAACGGTTTTGTTGTTGATGGTCCATACATAACGGTTCATATTTCCGGTTAATTCAAAAACCAAATTTTTTGTCGGACCATCACGCAAAGTAGTTTTTACGGGTGAGCGCAACATGCCATAGTTAAGAGTTACGGCCTCACCCCCCGCCCTCTCCGAAGGAGAGGGAGCCATATCATGCGAGGTCATCTTCGCTGCAGTATCTTCCTTTTTGTTATGGTCTAAATGCATTGCGTGCACGTCATCTTTTTTTTCAGGTGCTTTGCCATCTTCGTAGCCTGTTATTTCGGGATACATCACGTTGTTCATATCCATCGTTTGGTTACTCATCTCCATGCCTTCCATAGGTTTCATATCACCATTCATTTTCATCATGTCGTTCATCATTTTCATCCCATCAAAATATTTTAAATGAGGCAAAGTAGGCGCAGGCATTTTCATTCCACTTCCCAGCCAGAGCGAGGTATAGCCAGTGCGGTCTTCGGCGGTAGCACGAAATTCATAGCTCATATTTTCAGGGATGGTTACGATTACATCATAAGTCTCTGAAACACCCACAATCAGCCTGTCAACATCAACTGGTACTACATCTTGTCCGTCATTTGCAACCACTGTTAATTTTCCTCCGGCAAACTGCAACCAAAAATAAGTAGATGAAGAGCCATTGATGACACGCAATCTTACTTTATCTCCTGCTTTGAATTGCGGTTGTTCCCTTACCGGCTCTCCATTTGAAAGAAACTTATCATACGCTACATCACTCACATCCATTGCCAACATGCGTTTCCATTCGTTGGTTAGTTTTGTTTTGAAATGGCCCGTCCGAATAGCTTCAGCATAACTTTGTGTAGCTCCTTTTCTGATAGCATACCAGTCAGTAGCATTGTGCAACCGGCGGTTTACTTCGCTGGGTTTTTCATCTGTCCACTCACTCAGCACGAGGGTATATTCTTTCATTGGTGATTCCTCTCTTTTACGAAATACCAGCGCTCCATACAACCCGCTTTGTTCCTGCAACCCGGCATGGCTGTGATACCAATAAGTTCCGTTTTGTACGATAGGAAATTTAAACAACTTTGCTTTTCCCGGTTCAATTGGTTGAGTAGTTAAAAAAGGAACGCCATCATATCGGTTGGGTAAAATAACGCCATGCCAGTGAATCATGGTCTCTTTATTCATCATGTTATGAACGTATATTTCTGCAGTATCACCTTCGGTAAAATACAGTGTAGGCCCGGGAATTGTTCCGTTGATGGCAATTGCTTTTTTAGGCTTTCCTGTAAAATTTACAGTTGTATCTGCAACATACAAATCGTAACGAATTGTTTTTGGCG
>DASSHD010000226.1:0-5007 GCA_035693085.1 Hanamia sp.
GAACACAACTCCAAAATTATCCGTTTTTATAAATGACTTTATCTGATTATAATTAAGCTCAAATTCATGTGATATCCATTTATTCAGAGGATGCAGATGGCTAAAAACGGGAAGAGATTTCCAATCATTCCCCAGATAAAGAGAAGTATGAAGCCCTTGTCCTTTTGTAGATGGTAATATTCTGAAATAACCGACTGAAGTAAGACTTTCATCACCACTGCTATCAAACGATTTTGCTTTTACAACGCTGGTTGTGTCAAGAGAAAAAGGTTCATTGTAAACCTGTGATGTCGTATCTGGCTCACTACCATTGAGTGTGTATCTGATTGTACTTTTCGGAGCAACAGATTGCATCTTTACTAAAGCCATTGTATCAATATACAATCCACCTGCTTCCTGGTATAGATGTTGCTTAGGGAAAATTATTGGTGAGGCAATGATCTTTTTACCCGGCCATAAGTTTTGTGGTTCGGAGAATCCCTCAAAGATACTTTTTACCGGCCGGCCAATCCATGCATAAGGAGGAACAATTCCAAGTGAGAATGCAACAGTGGCAGCCAGATCATAAGCGTACACAGGTTGTTTTACAACATAGTCTTTTTTGATATCCTTACCATAATAAATAATAGTTTTTTCCGCTTCCTGAGGCGTTGCTCCACCATGTCCATACCCTTTTCCACCATGATCTGATGTTACTATAACCAAACTGTTACCTTCAATTCCAGCATGCTGAATCGCCTTTAATATTTCACCGATAAGTGAATCCGCTCTCGATACCGCGAGATAATATTCATCAGATCCCCATCCATAAGTATGACCCGCATGATCCACATTGTCCATTTGGATGAAAGCGAACATCGGTTGCTTTTCTTCAATATAACGACTAAAGTCAGATACGGTACTATCTACTGTTGAAAATGTTGTGTCATAATTAACTGCCTTTTTTTCAAAGAGACGTCCAAACCCGCTCCAGTTATAGACTGCGCCCATCTCAGTATCAGGCCTGTCTTTTCGAATCACCTCAAATATAGTCGGAAAAATACCGTCATTATCCATCACTACCGGCGGTAAAGAATGTTCAGTTCTCTCCCAGTCATTATCAGTAACCCCATGTTGTTCCGGGCCGGCTCCTGATATCATAGATTCCCAATTAGGACTACTACTTGATGGCAATACTGTACGTACACCCCACTTAACCGAGCCATCAGCAATCATTTTATGCATAACCGGTGTGTTCGCACTACGAATACCATCCTGGCTCATTCCATCCACTCCGATTATTATAATGTGCTTTATGTCCTTTGGATAATTAGTTGATTTATGACTACGGCACCCTGTAAGAATAAGAAATACACCGAGAAAACAAAGAATAACATTTTTCATTTTTTTTGTCCAATTTTTATACTTTCCAAATAATATTGTTGCTTCATTCATATCTATTACATGTATCTTCATAGCACTGCCCAAGCCATTCTACTGCTTTATTATAATTTTGTACATTGATATGCTTAAAGAGATTTTCTTGTATTTAAGACCTGTAAAACAACAAATGTCCCACTCTTAATTTCTTTAATTTTGAATTAATAAGAAATTTGAATGTAAGTAATCACTTTAAAAGCTATTGATCGGTTGACAAGTAACAATAAAAAAAGATGATAAATAAATTAGATGACAATCTTTATTCATTAATTAATTAATTATTTATCATCACTGAATACAAATTCCCTCTATTAAAAGCAGATGGCCTATCACTTATTTTAATCACCGATGTATAACCTGCATCATTAAATAATTTTTTTAAAGACAAAAAGCTTATTGGATATGGAACCCAATGATTAGAAATTTCAGTATCATATTCTACAATTAGAAAACAGTTTTTATCATTAAGAAATTTTTTTATTCTCTCAAGAAAACTTTTTTTGTCTTTTACAAAATGAAGAGAATTGGCCATCAGTATTCCATCAAGATTGCCAAAAGGCAATTCATCATTTTCAAAATTCAATTCTATCGTGTTTATAGTTACACCTTTCATCGAAGAAATATTTTTGAAAGAAGAAATATTTTTATCAATTGCATAAATGATACTTTCATCATTCAGTAAACTTGCCAGTGCATAAGTAAATAGCCCGGAACCACATCCTAAATCTGCCCACACATTTTTTTTATCAATGTTAATATTTTTATTCTGAAGTAAAATGATTGCTTCCTGTATTGTCATCTGTAATTTATTTTTATTAAAAAAATAATAAAAAGAAGTTTTTAAAACCTTCTTTGTTCCTATACAGAATAAATTTACAGTAAAAGAACTTTTATTAAAGATTTCCATTCTTGAAAAATCAAATAGCATTCTCAGTCATTAATCTTTCAAAATCAACATTAGTGTGTTTACGTCATCATCTCCCCGCAAGAGTATCGGATATCCTCTATAATACAGAATCCCTAATCTGCAATGGCGCCGCTAATAACCTTATACGTTTTAGATTTCAATATGACGGATGAGTCTTAGGAAATTTATCACCTGTTAAATCGGAAGTTTTTTGAATCTGCAGCTTTCCGTTTTCCACCCATTTTGGGCCTCTTTCTGTTAACTCCTTTACCAATTCCGCATATAAATTTTGATAGACTTCTTTACTACTTTCCAGCTTCACAATATTAGTAAGTTCATCAGGATCTTTTTCTAAATCGAATAATTGTTCCTCACCGGTTAAAGTAAAAAAAATGTATTTATGCCTCGCATCGGTAATGGCTACCCAGGCATTATCCGGTTCATAAACTTTGCTGTGTTCAAGACAAAGAGTTTTTCTCCAGTCTTTTTTTTCTTTCAAAATATTCAGCATGCTTTTCCCGTCAATGGGTTTGGGTATAGTAAAGCTACAGACATCCGCAAAGGTTGGAAAAATGTCGCGCAACTCTATTAATTCATCGCGCACCTGTCCACGTTCAAAATTAAATCCGTGCATTTGTGGCCAGCGAATAATCATTGGAACATTTGATGAAGGCTCATAGGCTCTGCATTTGCGCCACATATACTGGTCGCCCATCATATCACCATGATCCGAAACGAAAAGAATAAAAGTATTTTCATATTGGCCTGTTTTTTTTAATTCATCAATCACGCGGCCCAATTGCTCATCAACAAAAGAGATAGATGCTGCATAAGCCGCACGGGATGTTTTTATATCATCATCTGGAAAAATTCCGGATGAAGCTGAGGGCGTTTTTTCCAACGTGCTGAATTTCCCTTTATATTTTTCTTTTGCCCAATCGCCCACTTTAGGCTTGGGAATATCCACAGACATGTAATAATCGAACCAACGTTTCGGTGGATCAAACGGAGGATGTGGCCTTTGGAATGAAAGTTTTAAAAACCAGGGCGCTTCGTCTTCACTTTGTTGCAGAAACTCAATAGCTCTTTCCGCAGTCCAGTGCGTTGCATGTAATTTGTCTTCATATTTAAAAGGAATTCCACGATGGTCGGTATAGCCCAATCCCGTTGCGTTCATATCTTTATCAGGAGCTTCCCTATCGAACCATGATTGATAATCGCAATCAAAACCATCTTTGCGCGAAGAGTACCAGCCTTCTTCAAGTTTGGAAGTTAAATATCCGTTTGAGTTTCTCGGTGGCCCAAAATGATTTTTACCAACAACAATTGTCTGATGTCCCATTTCCGAAAAAAACTGAGGCATCGTTTGGTTGTAATATTGTGAAATGGTGTCCATATAGCCCAGCATCCCATGATTCCAGGGTTTCAATCCTGTAAGAATGCTTGTACGGGCAGGCGTACATGAAGGCAACGCACAATAAGCATTTGAAAACCTGGCGCCTTCTTTTGCCAGCTTATCTAAGTTGGGAGTCTTAATCCAATCAGCTCCTGAAGCGCCCAAAAAATCACTTCTGTGCTGGTCGTCTATAATAAAAAGTATGTTGGGAACTTCTCCTTTTTTTGATTTATGTGATGAAAACAATTTTGTTTTTGAGTGAGAATTTTCTTCATGACTTGTGGCTTTGGAAGGTATAGATGACGCTAATGGAAATAAAGCCAGGCCACCCAATGTTTTTAAAGCGTTCTTGCGGGAGATAGATTTTTTTTTGTTGTCACCCATGAATTAATTTTTTTAAATAAGTATCAGAAATAGAAGTCCAACTTAAAAAATTTAGTTTTATAATTCTGATATTAAAATTTATAAAAAGTCAAAACTTAATAGAAGATTTTGCTTCAGCTATTTACTTTTATCACCCACACATGATTCGAAACAGATTTCAGATTTTCAGGTACTGAAATTTCAACACCATCAGACGTTTTCACCCACTTCAATTTCTTTTTTGAGCCAATCATTTGCAACCGGCTTTTTCTGTTTAATTCCATATCTTTTAATACAATTTTCTTATCGGGGAATTGCAGCAAGAAAATGAATTTCGTTTTGCCGTCTTTGGTTTGCGTATATCTGATATTATCACCTTCTCCAAAAACCTTATACATTCTTGTACCATATACGGCTTCTCCGTTTTGCTTTATCCATACTCCTATTTCTTTCAATCTGCTGTAAGCTATGGGGTCCCATTCACCATCGGGGCCGGGCCCGATGTTTAGCAAATAATTGCCCCCTTTACTTACAATATCCACCAACTTTTTTATGAGTTCATCGGCAGGTTTATAAATATCGCCCTTTACATAACTCCAGCTATTGCCCATGGTCATGCAGGTTTCCCAGGGATAAGGCAGACCTGTATCAGGAATATGTTGTTCGGGAGTAAGATAGTTTTGCTGCGGCCCGGGCACGTCCCTGTCAACTACTATTAAACCAGGTTGTTTTGCTCTTGCTTCTTTTGCCAACAAAGGCATGTTAATATCCTGGCTTTGTGAATTAAATTCGGAAAATCCATCCTTTCTGTTTTGCAAAAATTCTTCGTTTATTTCTTCATCGGTTTTTTTGCGAACCCATCCACCATCCAGCCAGAGAATATCTATTTTGCCATAACCTGTCATCAACTCATTAATTTGAC
>DASSHD010000227.1:0-9741 GCA_035693085.1 Hanamia sp.
TGTTTTATAATCATTTTTAAATAAAATAAAAGAATGAATAAATAAAAAACCAGGAACAGGAATATTCCCGGTTTTTATTGTTTACTTGTATTATGAGAAAAAAACTTTTATTATTAATCAGCCGGAAATATAGTAAGAATCTCCCTGTTAACCTTATTAATATTTACTTTAAAAATTTAAAATATAGGATAACCCGGGTTCTGTTGCAAAGCAGGGTTATTTGTCAAAGTGTTGCGATCAATAGGCCACAATAATTTGTATGCATCCGAAGATGGAATATTAGTATATTCAAAAACATACATTCCTCCTGCGTCCATTCTTCTTAAATCGTACCAACGTTTTCCTTCAAAAATAAACTCCAAAAAACGTTCCTGCAAAATAGCCTCTTTTGGATCAGCATCAACAGCCTGGTTAGGATATCCCTGAACGTTAGGATCATAAGTTGCACCAAAAGCTCTTGCTCTCACTAAGTTAATTTCATTGGACGGATCCTGCCCCAAAATAATTTCAGCTTCAGCTTTTAATAAGAGCAAATCAGCATAACGATATATTGGGTAATCATTGGTATATACCCGGCTTCCGGCATTCTGTTCGCCCTGGTATTTACTTACAAAAGCGCCTGCGATTTGATAATTGCCACCTACCAAATTATATGCTGCTGTTATAGAAGCCCATTTTCGGCTGTCTTTATCATCAAATCGCCTGAAAGTTGCAATTTTTATCGGCGCTCTTAACAAACCGCCCCAGTTATCATCCGTAACATTAAACTGCCTGTTTTGTGCTGAATCGTAGTAATTGGCAATTAGCCCTGTTTGAGGTTCAAAAGTTCCGGCAAAAGGTAATGAGGATTCGTTTAGTTGATTGTGAATCGCAAAAATAATTTCGGCATTCCCTTTATTGCCTGACGCAAATACATCTGAATAATTTGGAAGAAGATGAAGAGAGGGCACATTGGTCTGGATATCATTTAGTGCATTCAATGCTGTAGTAGCATCGGCTGTTCCTCCACCTCTATAGCTTGTCCAAAGATATACATGCGCTTTTAACATAAGCGTTGCAGCTTTAGACCAATACCCCTTATTACTTCTAAAAGAATAATCGCTGCCAAAGCTGTTGGCTGACAAATCAATATCGCTTTTGATAAGGGCGAGCACGCTATCTTCACTTGAAACCGGCTTAGCCAGATGAGATACATCAATCGAGTTCGTAGGTTCCGTTTGTATGATTACTTTTCCCCACGATTTATACATCTGGAAATAATAAAACGCACGCATTCCATAAGCAATTCCGAGATAATAATTTTTATTTGCAGGAGTAACAATATTCAGCGTGTTTAACTTTGAGATTAATAAATTGATCTGGTTAATATTAAAATAAAAATTTCCAAAATTGCTGACCCCGGGATTGTTTCCATCCAGGGTATTGTTCCAAAGATTCTCCATTCCCTGCGTAGCCTCACCAGTGAATACAGAATTAGAACCGGGGTCAGTTCCAAAAGCATCGGCACGTAATTCGCCAAGAAGTTCAAAATTATTAGTGCCGCTTCTGAATGCCTGCTGAATGCCTGATACAAAGGCATCTACCTGGTCGGGCGTCTTCCAGTAACTGGCATCGCTCAAACTACTGACAGGGGCCAAATCTAATTTTTTGCTACAAGAGATGATGCTGATAATAAGCGCTAAAGCAACTCCTGTTATAATCATATTCTTTTTCATGTTATAAATAATTTTTTATTGTTTAAAATGATACTTGAACACCCAAAACAAAAGATCGGGGTGTGGGATAGGTTCCCTGATATACGCCAGTGGCTACCCCATTTGACATAGGTGGTTCAGGAGATGGGCCGCTGAAATTGGTAATATAAAATAGATTATTACCACTTACATATACCCGCGCCTGCGAAAACACTTTTGTTTTGGAAATTAAATCACGGCTAAAATCGTAAGAGAGTGTGATTTCCCTGGAAGCCAGGTAATTGCCCTTTTCATAAAATTGGGAATTATTGCTGTTAAGGTTCGGACTGGCATTATTAATTCTTGTATAATTTTTCTTACCCAGTGGTGCCGATACCTGGTCTGCATAATAAACTTTAGGAATATCTGTGTTGGTATTGGTTGGCGACCAGGATTTTTTCTGTAAATCAATATAATTAAATGTTCCCTGGTAATTACCAAGTATCCGCGCTACTTCATCGTTGTAAATGATATATCCCGTAGCAAACTGAAAGCGGGTATAAAGACTTAGCCCTTTGTAAGATAAAGTGGCAGTGAATCCTCCCGTCCATTTGGGATAAATATTCCCGATATACACCTGGTCACGGGTATCAATGGTATCATTATGATCAACATCCAGCCAGTTTACATCACCCGGAGTGATAAAATTTGTGGCAGTAGTATTAGGCCCTCCAATTTTGGCTATGGCATCATACCGGCTGCCTGCTAATTTATTAATTTCAGACTGGTCTTTAAAAATGGACACCTGTTTGAAAGCATATACATTGCCTAAAGGCTGCCCCTCCTGCAAACCACCTACCCATTCTAACTTTCCTGATTTAGGATCATATATCTGAAATCCACCCTGCCGGTTATTAGGTTGGCCGTTTGGTGGTAATTGCAATATTTTATTTTTTACAAATGAAGCATTAGCGCCAACATCTAATCTTAAACCATTACGTTGATTAAGAATATTAGCGTTTAATGAAAACTCGTATCCTTGATTTTGGAGAGTTCCCAGGTTAGTTCGTACAGAATTAAATCCGGTATAGCCTGGTAAAGATAAATTAGTAAGGAGGTCGCTGGTTTTTCTGTCATAATAATCAAAGATAAAAGTGATCCGGTTTTGTAAAAGCCCTAAATCCAGCCCTACATCGGTAGTTTTACTTTTTTCCCATCTTAAATTATTATTGATAATTCCTGTGTTTAAGAATCCGGCATTGCCATTGTAAAGGCCTTGTAAACCATAAGTTCCCTGCACTTCATAATCACTCAATCCCGCTACATTTCCATTTACGCCATAACTAACGCGGGGCTTTAGTGTAGAAATTATATTTGATATGCCGCTGTTTTGAAAAAACTTTTCTTTATGAATATTCCATCCTGCAGACATGCCGGGAAAAACGCCATACCTGTTTGCCTCGGGAAGACTGGAAACACCATCTCTCCTGGCAACAAGTGTAAGTAAGTACCGCCTGTCATAATCATAATTAAGTCTTCCAAACTGAGAAATGATACGGTATTGTGATTTCAAACTGTAATTATTATTAGGATTATTTGGATCTGTCGAAGTATTTGCATTGAATACTGTAGAAGCATTGACTGTTGGAATATCGTCCGTAGCCGCCTGCGAACCCGATACCTGCATATCGAATCCATTGGTACCAAAGTATTCTGCTCCCAGCATTACGTTCAAATCATGCTTGTTAAATGAATGAGTATAATTAATGATTCCATCAAACTGTTGCTGGAAACTCCTCGAATAAGTGGCGATTGCAGCGCGGTTGGTATTTCCAGGATTCGGTGGATTGGAAAATATCTGGGAATAAGTTTGTGTGGCTTTTTGGAACGATTGATCTAATTCTTCAAAATAATAACCAGAGCCTGTTCCTTTTACATAAAGCCCCGGAATAATATCCCATTTTACGGATGCATTAGCTGTAATACGGTTTACTTCATCACTTCTGTCGTTTTTGTTTAACCAATATAATGGATTACCATCGTTTACGCCATTTCCAGGATTCGGTTTTGTTTTTGCCGAATCAAGCCATGGATTCATAGTTGGCCATAAGGCAAGGTTGCGATACATATTATTTATCTCGTTGCCGTTCACTCCCAACTGTGATGAAGTTGAGGCGTTTACTCCTGAACTTACTTCCACATTTGGTTTTACTTTATAGGAACCGTTGATGTTTCCTGAAAAGCGTTTGTAGCTGGAACCTACAATTACCCCATCTTCTTTATAATAATCAAAACTGGAATAATATTTTCCTTTATCATTTCCTCCCGATACATCTATATAATGATCCTGCGTTTGTGTATTTCTAAAAACCAGGTTCTCAATTTCGCCACCATGATCTTTAAAAATAATAGCGCCTGATGGATTTGTTACGCTTGCACCATAAGGATCAGATAAAGTATCCCAACCCTGCGATAATAAATTCTCATTTCCGGAATACGCCCTGATATCAAAAACAGCAAGATCAGCGGAGTCGGTTAGTAATCCATAACCACGACTGTTATTTACAGCGCTGAGAGATCTGGTTGAGTTTAAATTTCCTAACCTGTTATAATAAATATAATCTTTCGCATCCAGAAACTTATAACCTTTTCGGGCCCTGTTAAATCCCTGTGTAAACTTATATGATATTTGAGCCTTGCCCGCTTTACCGCTTTTTGTAGTAATCAAAATGACGCCGTTATTAGCTCTGGCACCGTAGATAGCGGTGGCTGCAGCATCTTTCAGCAACTGAATAGATTCAATATCTTCTGCAGGAATATCATTGTAAGAGCGAATAATTCCATCTACTACTACCAATGGACCGCCGGGACTATTAATAGAAGCCCCTCCGCGCAATAATACAGTTGGTCCCTGCCCCGGCTGACCGGTGGTATTTACTACATTTAGTCCGGGAAGCGTTCCCTGTAAAGCGCTCCCAACATTAGCTATCGGAGCATTTTTCAAAACTGACTGATCGAGTTTTGCTACCGAACTTGTAATGGTAGCACGATTTTGTGTACCATATCCCACTACTACCACCTCGTCTAATTTATCAGTAGCAGTTTTTAATGATACATCTATGGTATTAGAACTACCTACCTTGATACTTTGGGATGCAAAACCGACAAAGGAGAATTCCAAAACATCTCCTGTAGCAGCATCAATCGTATAAATCCCCTCCGCATTAGTTTGGGTTCCTGCATTATTTCCTTTAATAAGAACTGTAACGCCGGGCAGCGGACTGCCCTCACTGGAAGTTATTTTCCCTGTAATTGTTTTTTTCTGCGCCCATACTGTGGCAGAGAACAAAAAGCAGGTAATAAAAATTCCAATCTTCAAATAAGAAAATTTCATTTTTAGTTGTTTTAATAATTAATTGAATTATGTATGACATAACGAAAATAAAACGTTAATTTTACATGACCAAAAAAATTTTAAATATTTTTTAAAAAATTATTTTTTGATTAGAAATAATACATTTACAAAAACTATATAATTTGAATTATGAATTCAGCAGTTTTTAAAAAGAGCCTAAAAGCGATTGACACCTCATCGCTGGTGGATAAAGTAGAAAAGAACCTGGTAGAATTATTACAACAAAAAAAACTAAAATTAGGTGACAGCATTCCTAAAGAACTGGAACTTGCTGAAACGATTGGCGTCAGCAGAACCGTTATCAGAGAGGCTTTGCTCAGATTGCGCATGATGGGATTAATTGAATCTAAAAAGAAAAAAGGCGCCGTAATTACCAGTCCCGACATATTTGCCATCATGAGCAAAAGCATGAACCCTCATATATTGGATCAGGATACTTTAAAAGAAATTTTTGAAATAAGATTGGTGCTGGAGATAGGGATGGCGGATTTTCTTTTTAAAAGAAAAACAAAAGAAGATATAGATGAACTGAGAGAAATTGTAAAAAATGAGCCTAAAATTGCTGACAAACATTTGTTCAACATCAGCCATGAAATTGCTTTTCATGGCAAGTTGTATGAGATAACAGGGAATGAAGCCATGAAAAAGTTTCAGAAGATGTTATTGCCGGTTTTTGATTATGTGCATCACAGCGGTTTACTGGGAAAACCAATTCCGTTCAGGAAATTTGTTTCACACAAAGAACTCGTGGATATTTTAGAAAATGGAACACCGGAATTATTCAGAAAGGCGATGCGACATCACCTGGAAAATCATTTTGCGCGATTGTATAATTGAAAGACAATTTGAAAATGTGAAAACAGGAATTCGAAATATTTGTTTGCCTGCTGTAACCAGGATATCACTCTGAATAGCCAACCTTTTTTCAAATGACTGATTGTGGCGTATAACGCATACTGTTATATTCAAAAGATAAACCGGACAGCATAGAGTAAACAAAGGAATAACTGCATTTTCGATTCTGTCAAAACACTATAAGGTTTTTTAAATAACTGTGTAAGCTAGGAATAATGATCAGATGAAATATTACAAGCGGTCTGACCTTTGGTACCGACTGCTCATTCACTTTAGTCTTTTAATATTCAATATTTTTATGAACTTCACAAAAGTAGTATTGGTATCCGGTTGATCGTGAATCTGTCTTACATAGTCCATTCCTTCAATCACTTTCCCAAAAGTAACATACCCTTTCTTATCAGGACTGGCATCGCCGCCATAATCATAATCCGGTTCATCATCCATACAAATAAAAAATTCTGTATTGCCGGAATTAGGGTCTGCATTCCGTGCCAGCGAAATTACTCCTTTCGTATGAAGTATGCCGGTTTGTTTAGTAGTTTCCAAAGGAATTCCTGGTATGGTTTGTTGTAGTTTAAATTTAGTCTGCCAAAGGCCTCCCTGGATCAATTGTGTTTTAGCGACATTCATTGCCTGATCTTCTTTTTTTAAAACCCTGTAAAAAGAAGTGTTTTTATAATAGCCTGAATCCACATAAGAAAGAAACGCGGCAACGGTTTTAGGTGCTTTATCCGGATATAATTCCACAATAATATCCCCATAATAATTTTCTATATCAATGGTGGGTTTTGAATAATGGTGTTTTGGGCTGCAACCTGCAGAAGCGACTGCAAATAAAAAAAGAGAATATTTAAAGATTTTTTTTACCATGAAGATTTTTTTGAAGCCACGAATTACACAAATTTACACGAATAAAAAAAGATAAGTTTTGTTTTGCCACGAACCTGCCTTTGTCGGCAGACAGGTTACACGGATTGGCACGGATTTGAAAACAAAGTTTTGTTTTCGACACACCTGCCCGAATGAATTCGTTCAGTCGGGGATTACACTGATTGACACGAATTAAAAAAGATAAATTTTGTTTTGCCACGGATTACACACCCGCCTGACTACGTCATGCAGACAGGGATTGGCACGGATTAAAATACATGTTTTTTTGCCACAAACTTGCCTGACCAGCAAACAAAGAAATAAACGGGATTTCAATTTGAGAGCGCATGCGGTCAATAAACTAATAAACCAATTACAGTAAAAGAATGAATAATTGAAATTCTTATTCTATTTCAAAGACCGTCCAGATTAAAAAAACCCGGCTAACTTTTCAGTCTCCGGGGATCCATAAACATTACAATAGTACAAACAACAAAAAGATCATGAGTTGAAAGTTCATGGTTCATGGTTTCAACCTTCAACCTTCAACCTTCAACCTTCAACCTTCAACCTTCAACTTTCAACCTTCAACTTTCAACTTTCAACTTTCAATTTTTTTAATCCGGTTTTTCACCATCCAAAAAAGTATTGATAGTACTGATTTCAGCTTTATTATTTTCATCCGATTTTACGGTGTAATTGCTATAAAATGTTTCCACATCAGCAATGGAATTTTGCAATTCCATATTGCGGCGGAGATAGGCCGGAACAGACTCAAACTCATTGTTAGGGTCCGCAGCGTTCACGTTAAAGGAAAGATTCCTCAACTTCGCAATACGGTCCATAGCCCGGCGCTTTAGTTCTTCTGTTTCGTCCACCATCGGCGGTTCCTCAACAGACGACATCATGATAGGCATTGTTTGGTGTACTTTCTTTTCCTGGTTTTCCTCCACCGCATCATTGGAATTTTTCACTACCAATTGCATTTCTTCCACAGGCTCGTCTTCCTGTTTTGAAATTGGCAACGGAGTGTGTTTATCCAGAGTTTCGGATTCCTCTTTTGGTTTCTCCTCAGCATAAATTTGCTTTGGTTTCACCAAATAACCGCCTGACGTTGGGGCGGCGCTAGCGTCTTTATTAATTTCTTTTTGTTTCTTTTGATTTAAGTTTTCAGCTTTGTCCTGCTGATCGCAGTTAGCTTTTTGAGGATTTGGATTGTAATCCGAAGATAACTCGAAATGAATAATAGTTTCAGATGAGTTATCAACCGTATTTTTACTATCATTCTTTAGTAAATCTACGAATTCTTCTTCAGGAGCTTCTACTATTTTAGGCCTCATTTTCTTATCTTCTTCATCTTCTTTTTGCAATGCTGCATATACGTCTTCATCTTTTAAAGTCTTGAATCCTTTTTGCTCAATAATGTTTTCCTCTTCAATACTCTCATCTTTGGTTTCAACTAATTCATTTTTATTAACAAGAGATTCATTTTTCTCATCAAAAAGAAAAAGAGGTTGTCCGGGCTTTTTCTTTTCTTCCTGCTTCAGTACCATTACTATTTTTTCATCTTCTTTTTTTACTTCTACTTCCGGATCAGCTTTTTTATCAAAAGGTTCTTTATGATCAAACCCGGTCGCGATCAATGTGATACCGATTTTATTTTCAAGAGAATTGTCATACCCCAATCCAAGTATTACATCCGAATCTTCACCGGCCTGGCTCAACAGATGATTCTGAATGATCTCCACTTCATCCATAGTAAATTCTGTTTCTCCTTCAGCAGAATTAATATTGATAAGGATCCATTTAGCTCCCCGAATATCATTATCATTCAGCAACGGAGAATTCAACGCCTGCTCAATTGCATTCTGAGCACGGTTTTCGCCTTCACATTCTGCGCTACCAAGAATAGCCACACCACCACTACGCATTACTGTGCATACATCTGCAAAGTCAACATTTATTTGTCCGGTACTATTGATCACATCAGTAATACATTTTGCCGCGGTAGCCAATACATTATCCGCTTTTGCAAATGCAGCCTTCATGGTAAGGTTTCCAAACTGGTGACGCAATTTATCATTGCTGATCACCAAAAGTGTATCCACGTGATCTTTCAATTTATTGATTCCGTCTTCAGCCTGGGCAATTCTTTTTTTACCCTCATACGCAAAGGGAGTGGTTACAATACCTACGGTAAGAATACCGAGGTCTTTACAAATTTTTGCAATAATTGGCGCCCCACCTGTTCCGGTTCCACCGCCCATGCCGGCAGTAATGAAAGCCATTTTCGTATTTACTTCAAGAATCTTTTTTATCTCCTCAAGACTTTCTTCCGTAGCCTCCCTGCCAATCTCAGGATTAGCGCCGGCCCCAAGTCCCTGGGTTAAATGCGGCCCAAGTTGCACTTTATTAGGCACTTTGCTGTGGGTAATCGCTTGCGCATCCGTGTTACAAATAATAAAGTTTACGCCATCAATATTTTGATTGAACATGTGGTTAACAGCATTGCTGCCACCGCCCCCTATTCCTATTACTTTCAGGATAGATGATTGTTCTTTTGGCAAATCAAATTGAATCATAATTTGGTTCCTCCATTTCCCCGAAGGGTTTTATTGTTTTTGGGTTAGTAATTAAAATTTTTATTCCGTAGGGGTACCCTTCACGGGTACCCTATTGGGCAACCGTAAAGGGCAACCGTAAAGGTTGCCCCTACAATTCCGAATCTTCTTCATCTTTGAACATTTCTATTAATCCGTTTTTGCAGGAATCCAAAAAACTTTTCAGTGTCTTTCTTGGTTTCACTACATTCATTCGTTCTTCGGCAAACTCCATTTCAATTTCGTCTATTCCTGGCCGTTGTAGTCCTTCCGGAATATTCAACTTTGCAAATTGTTGTTCAAATTGTTTCTTTTTATTTTCAAA
>DASSHD010000228.1:0-5016 GCA_035693085.1 Hanamia sp.
TCAATTAAAATGGTTGGGTGACAGTAGAATTTTTTTTCAGGCTAAAAGAGCACTTTTCCATTTTACAAAACTCTGTCTGAAATCTGGAGGAATTCTGTTTTTATGTAGAAAAATATTTTATTTAAAATTGATCTTAACCCAACTATCTGACTAAATGGTACCACTATTAAAAAAAACAAATAGCGTTTTTCGCATTTTCCCTCGGTAGAGTTTTGTGTTTAAATGATAATATGAATAAGTCCACTTTTAGAATCAGCCTGGCGATAATTTCAGTATTCTTTTCAACAATTGCCAACGCCCAAAATGGATTTATAATTTCCGGTAAAATAACAGAGGCCAATAACGGCAGGCCAATGCAATACGCTACGGTGCATTTGAAAGGAAGTGGCTATAGTACTTTGTCAAAAATGGATGGCTCGTTCAGGATAAACACCCCCAGATGGTACGATAGCCTGGAAGTGTCAAGCGTTGGCTTTGAGACTTTCTCAATCGGGCTAACGAAGGGTCAAACCATTAACCTTGCTGTAGGCATGAAAAATAAATCGGACGTTTTGAAAGCAGTAGTTGTCGGGGGATTTAAAAAACCAGGCAAATCTTTTATGGAAAAAGTGATAGAGCAGAAGGAGAACAATAACCCTTCCCGCTTTCGCAGCTATAGCTATCAGCGATATACCCGCAACGAACTGGATATTGATAAAATAGATTATCAAAAAGCGAAAGGCAGCGGGTTAAAGAGTTTGATGTTGAAAACCTACGCCGGCTTAGATAGCAATGCTGTAGAAGATAAAGAACTTCCCATTTATTTTGAAGAAAGGCTTGCCAATAATTATCATTCCGTTTCACCCAATATTGACAGGGAAAATATTATTGCCAAAAAGAAACTGGGGCTTAAAACAGACGAATTGGTTGCCAGGCTTGATAAATTTTATTTCCACTTTAATGTCTATGATGATTGGATACCTGTCTTTACTCAAACTTATGTAAGCCCGCTGAATTCAAACGCTTTCAATTATTATAAATTTTTTGAAGGAGATTCTACCGTTGAGAATGGCGATACCATTAAGGAAGTACGTTTTGTGCCAAAGCGCGATTATGAAAGAGCCTTCAGTGGTTTTTTGTGGATAAATAAAACCAATCTCGCTGTGGAATCATTAGAAATGCATTTGAATAAAACGGCCAATATTAATTTTGTAAAAGACATCAGTTACAGTGAAGATTACACTCAGGTTTATGACAGCGCCTCAGATAATTTGGTTTACATGCCTTACAAATTTATATCAGCGGTAAAGTTTGAAAGCGGCCTTGCTCTGTTAGGGCTTCCGGTTCCTGAAACCAAAACCAGCCTGCAATTTATTATCAGGAACACAACAGTTACAGATAAAATAAAACTGAATACCGGAGAGCCGGATGTAATAGTGGCCCATCTTATTAAAAAAGAACAAACCACCAACTGGGATAAACCGGATGCCTACTGGGAGCAAAACCGCCCGGAAAGGCTTACGTTGCATGAAAAAAATATTTATAAAATGGTGGATTCTTTAAAAGAAAACCGCCGCTTTCAACGGGATATAAAATTAGTTGCTTTTGCTGGTACAGGATATTGGGATTTCGGGCGCCAACTTAGAATAGGGCCTTATTCATCTTTTTTAAGTAGAAACTCACTGGAAGGATGGCGAATCAGGCTTGGGTTTTGGACAATGCCGGGCATAAGCAAAAAGATAAACCTGTTTGGCTATGGAGCTTATGGAACCAAAGACCAGAAATTAAAAGGGATGCTGGGAATAAAATATGTATGGAACGAAGCAAAGTGGACCAAAACAACTATCAGTTATGGCAGCGATTATGATTTTATTATAGACCACGATGATGAACTGGATAAAGACAATATTATCAATTCATTCTTACGAAAAAAAATCCCATACTCCCGAATGTATATTAGACAAGGAATGTTGAAACACGAACAATATATTTCTCAAAATTTTTCTGCTAAAGCCATTTTAAGTTATAAGGAAATAGACCCGGTTTTTGATTTTAAATACCGGCCTATTAATCCGGAAATTGACAAACCTTTTGATAGTGTATTTGCCAAAATTTTACCGGTTACTTCGGCCACTTTTGGATTACGGTATGCACACAAGGAAAGAACAAAAATCCTTAATTATGATAATATCAGGTTAGGCTCTTTTTATCCTATTATCACGGCTAATTACACCTATAGTTTTGAATATGGAAAAGCGTTGTTTGAATTTAATAAAATAAATGTAGGAATAGAACAACGGTTGCGTTTACCACCAAAGAGTTTTCTTTATTATAAAATCGCAGCGGGAAAAACTTTTGGCACCTTACCTTACCTGCTACTGAATATACCTGCCGGAAACGAATATTATGTTGCCAGCAAATACCAGTTCAATACTATGGCTCCTTATGAGTTTGCCGCAGACCACTATATAAGCCTGCATACAAGGTTTTACCTCGGCGGAGTTTTATTTGATAAAATACCCTTGTTGCAAAAGTGGGGTTGGCGTGAACGGTTTTCTTTCAATGCCTATTGGGGCGGGATGAGCAAAGCAAATGAGGAGTACAATAAAAATTCAAATTTTAATGTAACGAATAAAGCGCCTTTTATGGAAGCAAGTGCAGGGATAGAAAATATTTTTCACATACTATCTGTTGAATATTACAGAAGGTTGAATTATTTAAATGATCCTTATGCCAGGAGAGACGGTATTTATTTGGGCATTACACTTTCGTTTTAAATTAATTGGCATGATAAAACTTTTTTTTCTTTGGGTTTTAATGATAACGGCCGTGCAAAAATCATTTTCGCAAAATAATCCTGACCAGATTATTGGCCGCTGGATGAGCGCGGAAAATAACCTTGAAGTTGAAATATATAAAGCGGATGGCAATTATAACGCGAAGGTGATTTGGATTGATGATAGCGATGATAAAACAAGGCCGATGAATACAAGATGTGACCTTAGAAACCCGGATGAAACCTTGCGAAAAAGAAAAATTATTGGTTTAGTAGTTATGAACGGCCTTACTTATAATAAAGAAAATAATAGCTGGGAACAAGGGAAAATATACGACCCACACAACGGTAGAGACTGGAACGCAACGGCATGTTTTACAAAAAACGGGCTATTGAAAGTGCGAGGCTACTGGGGCTTCCAGTTATTGGGAAAAGACCTTTTGTTTAGAAAAATATTGACAACAAATTATTTAACTATTACCAAATGAATCAGCAATTTCAGGGTTTCATTTCTTCACACGGCGACTTGATACAATTAGTATTATTTATAAGCCTGTTTTTTATTAGCTGGAATATTGAAAACATTTACGGTGTACTTTTTAAATATAAAAAATGGAAACACGCTTTCGTAAATGCTCCTTTTATTTTTACTAATTTTCCTGGCCAGCTAATTTTAGGCGTGGCGTTCGTAGCAGTTATTAAATGGACATCCGTACAACATTTTGGGCTGTTATATTATTTCCACATTGATAAAAACCCAATACTTCTTTTTCTGTCAACCTTTATTTTACTTGATTTTGGCGAATATATTTATCATGTCCTAATGCATAAAGTAAAAACACTTTGGAGGTTTCACCTGGTGCATCACTCTGATAACATAGTTGACGTATCTACAACATTAAGGGAGCATCCGGGAGAAAATATTATCAGGCTGTCTTTTACTTTGATTTGGGTTTTTTTAAGCGGAGCAATTTTCTGGGCAATATTATTAAGGCAAATAATACAGGTATTTACAACCATGTTTGCACATATTAATTATCGTTTACCGGAAAAGCTGAATACTGTTATCGGGTTAGTTTTTATAACACCCAATCTTCACCAGGTACATCATCACTACAAGCAACCTTACACCGATTGCAATTACGGAGACGTGCTAAGTATTTGGGACCGGTTATTCGGAACATTCAAAAAATTGTCGTTTGATGATCTCGTGTTCGGTGTGGATACGCACATGAAAAGCGAAGAAAATGGAAACTTTAAATCTTTGATTAAAATCCCTTTCGTAAAATTCAGAAAAAGCAATGCCCAAACACTAAAGGCGTGAAGTAAATCAAGATAGAGGAAAAACTTCATTCCAAAACACGATTTTTAACACTCTTGTTTTTCTAAATAGATAAAAAAATCTGTTTTGGCAGGATTATTGTCGTATTTATTTATCAAATAATTCTATCTCAGTTCTTTACAGGTAATCAATTTTAGCTGAAATCAATTCTATTTTTTACAAATTGTTTATCGTTAATTCAATATTGCCGGAATAAAGTTCAATTCAGTTTTTAATGATTACTTTTCTTTTTATTAGTTACTTCTAAAAAAAACTGTATGAAATTCACTAAAAAAACTCTCCTCCGTTTCGGCTTCATTTTAACCGTCTCTTCAATTTTGTTTTTTTCATGTAAAAAAAACGCAACTTCTGTCAATACTACTATGCAACCAAGAAATGTTGCTATTTATTTAACCGATGATCCTTGTCAGTACGACTCGGTATTCATTGATATAAAATATATAGAACTAAAGATTGACACAAGTTCCAGGGGTAGAAATGGTAATTATTCAGATGGCGATGACGATCGCAATGGCCGGGACAACAGTTGGGATGATGATGATGAACACGAACATGATCAGGATCACAAACATTTTGACAAAGACGGAATCTGGGATACGCTTGATATTAAACCGGGCCTTTATAATATTTTACAATTGAGAAATGGTAACGATGTAATATTTGGGACCGGAACCATTCCGGCAGGAACCATCAGGCAAATGAGATTATCTTTAGGAACCAGAAGTTATGTGGTTGTTTCGGGCGTAAAGTATTCGTTAAATTTATTTCACAGCCATGATAATTACTCTTATGTAAAAATTCATAAGGAAAATGAAGATGATGATTTCAGGCCAGGGCAAACCACTATGTGGCTTGATTTTAATATCTGCAAATCTATAAAATCACACGACGGAAAGTATCTTTTAAAACCTTTTATCAG
>DASSHD010000229.1:0-7938 GCA_035693085.1 Hanamia sp.
TCTTTGAGCTACACCGTCCAGCTTTCCGTTCAACTCCGGAAGTACCAGTCCGATGGCCTTTGCAGCGCCTGTGCTGTTGGGAACAATGTTAGCGGCAGCGGCCCTTGCTCTGCGTAAATCGCCTTTTGCATGTGGGCCATCGAGCGTCATCTGATCATTCGTGTATGCATGAATGGTAGTCATAAACCCTGTCTGAATTCCAAAAGTATCATTCAACACTTTTGCCATTGGCGCCAGGCAATTGGTAGTGCAGGAAGCACAGGAAATAATGGTTTCGCTTCCATCGAGAATATTATGATTTACATTAAAAACAATTGTCTTTACACCACCTGTGGCAGGTGCTGAAATCACTACTTTTTTGGCACCGGCAGTTATGTGAGCCTGCGCTTTATCTTTATCCGCAAAAAAACCGGTACTTTCTATTACCACATCTACATCATGCTTGCCCCACGGAATTTGTGACGGATCTTTTTGCGCATAAATTTTTATATCCTCACCGTTTACAACTATTGAATTGTCTGTGCTTTTAACTTCGCCTTCAAACCTTCCCTGAGAACTATCGTATTTTAATAAATGTGCTAATTGTTTTGGACTTGTGAGATCGTTAATGGCTACTACATCTATCCCCTCCATGTTATAGATCTGTCTGAAAACTAATCTGCCTATTCTTCCAAAACCGTTTATTGCAACTTTTACTGTGCTCATAATTATATTGTTTTATTTTAAAATTAAGGCTGCAAATTTAAGATATTGTCAACAAAATTCAATTCTAAAATTAATTGCAAACTTTATCTGTTGTAATTGGTTATAAAAATCTTATGAAGAAATCTTTTTATTGTATTTATCCCTTCTTCCCGCTTACATACCTATTTCCTTTCACATAAAAGCGATAAGGTAATAATCCGTCAGCACCAGCACCTTCTACTCCAATTCTTTTACTCACACCAATTTCATCTCCTGGGTATTTATGATTATCATTCAATAAATAAATTTTTTCATCGAGGAGAAATAGCCCTGAGTGATGTTTATAGATACCGAGTGCTTTTCCTACATTTCCCGGACCGCGCGAAAGTGTGTTGTCTGTTATTTTTTTACCGGTTCTTTTTGCCATTATTTTAATTCCATCCAATGGTTCTACAGCTCTTATTAATATGGCATCAGGAATATTTTTCTTATTGGTAACTATGTTAAACATCCGATGCATGCCATAACAAATATAGACGTAAACTGTTCCGGCAGGCGAATACATGTGTTCGTTACGCGCTGTGCGCCTGCCGCCAAAAGAATGAGAGGCTTTATCCGTAATGCCAATATAGGCCTCGGTTTCAACTATCCTTCCGGAAGTAATTTTTTCTTCAAAATTGGTAACAATTATTTTCCCTAATAATTCTCTGGCAATTATTACTACATCGTTTCTATTATAAAATGATAAAGGAACTTTTTTCATAAATAAAATGTGATGGCAAAGTAAATTATATTTGTTTGGTTGTCCTCCCGGGATTACCAACCTTTTTTTAATTATGAAAGAAATTATCAAATTATTCCGGGTCAGAAATATTTTTTCAATATAATATTTTAAATAAACTAATATTTTAATTTACAGAACTCTTTAAAACAAAAATGTCTATGGTATATCTGATTCCTTCTTTTTTAGCAGATGGCGCCATTGAAACAATACCTCCTTATGTAATGACTGCAGTAAATAACTGTGAAGTGATTTTTGCAGAAAATGAGAGAACAGTAAGGCGTTTTTTAAAAGTAATGGATAAAGAAATCGTAATTGATCATTTTGAATGGCATACGATTCATAAAGCAGAACAGGAATGCGTAAACGTTTTTAAACAAAAAATAAAAGAAGGAAAAAATATTGCCATCATTAGTGAGGCAGGTTGCCCTGGTATTGCAGATCCCGGCCAGGTTTTAATTGCCGAAGCGCAAAAACTGGATGTTACTATAAAACCTCTTGTAGGTCCCAGTTCGGTTTTGCTTGCATTAATGGCCAGTGGTTTCAATGGCCAGCATTTTTGTTTTTTAGGGTATTTGCCAATAGAAAATTCAGAAAGAATAAAAAAGATACAACAAATAGAAGAAGAGTCATTACGAAAAAAAAATACTCAAATATTTATTGAAACGCCCTATCGTAATAATAAAATGCTGGAAACCATTTTGCAACATTGCAAAGCTTCTACCCAATTATGCATTGCTGCTGAAATTACTTCTGCCAATGAATTTATCAAAACAAAAAACATTGCTGATTGGAAAAAAGAGAAGATTGACCTGCACAAGAAACCGGTAATATTTTTATTGATGGCGTAATTTGGGTTTATTAGTTAATTGGTTCATTGGTCCCTATATAATCCGGAATTGAATTTTGCAGTAAACAAACTTTATTTGAAGATTCCTGATTAGAAATAAAAAATTAGAAATAAAAATTACTGGATCAGTAAACGAACAAATTTGATAGATTTTCAATTAATAATCTAACCAATTAACAAGCTTATTAACCTGGCATTCTTGTAATGTATTTTTCCATTTGTTTTACCTGGTCAACAATTTGCGGTGTGGTTGGTTTGAGCGCTTTTACTTTTCTAAAATATTCTTTTGCGGCGCGAAATTCCCTTTTGTTGACCATTATAGATGAAAGCTGTAAATAGGCAGCCGCTTCATTTTCTTTATCAGGAAGGCCGGCACGTATGGCCTGGCGAATATAATTTTCAGCTTCCCTGATATTTCCTTTTTGCATTGCCAGCATACCGAGTTGCAATTTGTTAGCGCCTTCCGCTTCTTTCATTGGCATACCAAGGCTAAGGCTTTTTTTCATGTGTGCTTCGGCGCTATCATAATCCTGGTTTGCCATTGCCAAATTTCCTTTTAAGGTAAAATAGACTGAACGCACAGGTTTTATGAGCAGTCTGGGAAACCAGATAGAATCAATTACTTTTTGTGCGCCTTCCATATCGCCGTTTTCCATATATCCCTGAATCAATCGCATAGGCCCGAAAAGAAAATGACCAACTATAAGTACCAATGCTATCAGATACAAAATAAATGATGGCCAAAAACCTGCTTCGATATTTACGACAATTCCGAGCACTAAAAAAATAGCACCCAGCAGAAGACGATATTTAATAATAAAATTGAGAAACTTCATATACTATAAATTTTCACCGGCAAAAGATACTTTTCCTATCAGGCGGCAAATTTACAATTATAAGGGCAATCAAAGTGAAGGAAAATTATATTGATCTTAAATTTCAAGCCAAATAATTTAAGTATAACCATTCTTTATTTTTGAAATACATGTAATAAAATAACTCCGGTAATTAAGAATCTCTTCCTGCAAAAACATTATTTTTACCATTAATCAATTTTACATGAAACCAGTATCTGATCATATCAAAGAATTTTTTCAAAATTGCAATCGGGAACAGATAATCGAAATTGAAAAGCTTCCAAAGTCCGGCGGAGACCGTATCTATTTTCGTATCCTTACACAAAAAAAATCCTACATCGCTACTTATAATGAGAACCTGAAGGAAAGTGCTACTTTCTTATATTTTACAAAACATTTTTCCGAAATAAACGCGCCTGTTCCGCAAATATATTTTGTTTCTGATGATGCTAAAATATATATCCAGCAAGACTTTGGAGTTATTTCTTTATTGAACGAGCTTGAAAAATGTGGCCCTGATGATTATGTATATGGATTATTTAAAAAAAGTTTAAAAGCGCTTGCAACCCTTCAAATAAAAGGCATCAATGGCCTGGATGATTCCTATTGTCTAACTTCAAAAGAATTTGGCAAGCAAGCCATTCTTAGTGATCTTTTATATTTCAAATATTATTTTTTGGACACGCTCAAAATTCCTTACGATAAAGAAAAACTGATTGACGATTTTGAAGCTCTAAGTACTTACCTCACTCATGTGGAACATAAATATTTTATGTTCAGAGATTTTCAGAGCCGTAATATTTATATACAAAATGATGAAGTACATTTTATAGATTACCAGGGAGGCATGAAAGGCGCGCTACAATACGATGTGGCCTCTTTGCTTTGGCAGGCGCGTGCTAATCTTTCTGATGAATGGAAAAATTCTTTGCTTGAATATTACATGGATTGCATAAGCGAAATTTTACAAAATCCGATTGACCGTACCCGTTTTACAAGCCAATACAATGGCTATGTCCTGATAAGGCTTATGCAGGTTTTAGGAGCTTATGGCTTTCGTGGATTGTTTGAAAGAAAAGCACAATTTCTTACAAGCATTCCATTGGCGCTTACCAATATTAAATGGTTCCTCGCAAATAAGAAAATGGGAATTTCTTTACCCGAATATGAGCGATTACTGAATTTGATTGTGCAGGACGAAATTGTGGATCGCTTTAAACCTTTGCAGTCAAATGATTCTACTCCATTGATAATTACCATCAATAGTTTTTCATATTTAAAAACAGGATATCCAAAAGATAAAAATAACAATGGTGGAGGGTTTGTTTTTGATTGCAGAGGATTAATGAACCCCGGGCGATTTGAAGAATTTAAAACACTTACAGGAAGAGATAAGCCTGTTATAGATTTTCTGGAGCAACAAACAAAAATGGCTGAATTCCTGAATGGAGTTTATAACATAGTTGATATTTCCGTAGAAGATTATATCAAAAGGAATTTTGGATCCTTAACGATTAGTTTTGGCTGCACAGGCGGACAGCATCGCAGTGTGTACGCAGCCGATGCACTTACAAGGTACCTGAGAAATAAATTCAAAGTAAAAATTGAATTGAATCATATCGAACAAAATATTCATGAACACAAAGGGTTTTAAAAATAAGCTGTATGAAAGCAATGATCCTTGCCGCGGGGTTGGGTACAAGGTTGAAACCTTTTACTGATAAGCATCCTAAAGCTTTGGCAATAATAAATGGTAAAACCCTTTTACAAAGGAATATTGAATATCTCGCCTCTTTTGGTATAAAAGAAGTCATCGTAAATGTGCATCACTTTGCCGGTCAGATTATTGAACTGGTAAAAAAAAATAATGGTTTTGAGAGTAATATTTCATTTTCTGATGAAACTAATCAAGTTCTTGAAACCGGGGGAGGAATAAAAAAAGCAGCCTGGTTTTTTGAAAAAAATAATGAACCTTTTGTAGTAATGAATGTTGACATTTTAACTGACATGAATCTTGGAAAAATGGTCAAACAACATAACATAAATACACCTCTCGCTACACTCGCAGTTACTTCACGTTTTACTTCACGTTATTTTTTGTTTGATGAAATGGATGATTTGTGCGGATGGAAAAATGAAAAAACCGGAGAGCGAAAGATCAGCAGGGAAACCCGAAAATACACACAAAAAGCGTTTAGCGGCATTCACATTATTTCTCCAAAAATATTTCCATTAATAAAATTTAAGGGCAAATTCTCAATGGTGGATGTTTATCTCGAACTGGCCAAAACACAGAAGATAGAAGCCTTTGATCATAGTGACTCTAAGTTTATTGACGTAGGAAAACCTGAAAATATTATAAACGCAGAAAAGATATTCAGGTAAAAGGCATGGCTGATTTACTTTTTGCGTTATTTGCCTGCCTGACGTCAGACAGGTTGTTTTACTGTAAACGCCCAACCCAAAACATCTATACATTGGATGGAGTAAATAAATATTCTAAAAAACAGAAATGCACTTATTGAAAAGATGAGTTTTATTACTTTAAATTCAAATGAATCTTTATAGAATTCTCAAGGTCAGAAATTAGTATTGCCGGAATCTTCCCGATTTCTTTAATAATCCGGCTTTTGTCAATTGTTCTTATTTGATCCGTTCTTGCTTTTGAGTCTTTTGGAAGATTTGCAATTCCGGATTTGAGAAAAATTTCAAAAGGATATATTTTAATGGTGTTTGAAGTAATTGGAATTACAGTTACAGTATTACTAAATTCATTATTAATATCATTTGAAATCACAATCACCGGACGTGTTTTGTTGATTTCATTCCCAATCGTAGGATTAAGAGATGCCAGAAAAACATTTCCTCTTTTAATATTCATTCCAGTTTTCTAAATCAGTGTAAAAAAAATCTTTATTAAGAAGCTCATTTTCTTTTCTTCTTGCTTTGTAGCCTTCTTCCATCAAAACTTCAAGATTCAATTTTTTTTCAGATTTAATCTTCTCTTTTAAAGCTTCTAACAAAAATTCTTCTTTTTTTACCGACAAATCAGAAAGCTCTTTATCTATCTCAGGAGGTAAATTTAAAGTTATGGTTGACATAATTTTTTTTACTAAGTTAATAATTATCTATTGATAATTAAATACCCTTTCTAAAAAATAAAATTGTAACCGTTTATTTTAAAGAATTTGCCTGGTTATTATCCGGATGAGAAGTAATTTGCCAACCATCATCTTTTCTTTCAAGATAAATATAATCGCTGAGAGCGCTTTCGTTATTCGTGCGGGTGAGAGAGGTGGCCGCAATTATAATTTTATTTTGATCAGCAGGAATATTTTGAAAAATAAAATGATAAAAATTATTTCCTGATAAGATGATCTCTTTTATATTTTTAGGATCGTTTTGATCCAGGTCGTTCAGGTCTTTAAACTGATAAATGACATAGCGGTTTATCAGATCGTTTTTGTCATTTTCACGAAAATACAAATCCAGGGAAGTAGTAACGAAAGTGGATTTTGAACTGTCGTATAATAAAACCGGCGACTCCGGTTTGACAGAATCTATCCACGGCATAGGAGGCGGTATGGCGGGATATTTATAATAATTATTTCTCAGGCTGTCGCTCCATCCATTGGGATTGCTGGCAAACGTGCTGCTGCTAAAAAAAATACTTCCTTGTATTTGCGGATATTTTCGCAAATATTTTATTTGATCAGGAAGCTCATTTTTATTTTTCCACGCATAGGATCTTGGCTCCAAAGCTCTGTAAATCCCCTGCCCTATGTATAATTGCCGTCCGTATGCATGATTGGCCCACCAGTCGGTAAGTATTTTAAACCCCACCACTTTCTGGCCAATTTCCCAATACAATTGCGGGGCTACATAATCTATCCATTTATTTTTTAGCCACAATAAAATATCCGCATAAAGGTCATCATAGTTTGTTTGCCCCGCTTTTGTATTGCTTCCTTCGGGGTCTTTATCAATATTACGCCAAACCCCGAAAGGACTTATCCCGAACTGGCAATATTTATTTTCTTCTTTAATGGCTTTGCTAAGATGAAGTATGATGGAATCTACATTACTTCTGCGCCAGTCGTCCCTGCTCATACCGTTTCCGTATTTCTTATAAGAAACATCGTCATTAAATTCTTTGCCAGGTATGCGATAAGGATAAAAATAATCATCAAAATGAATGGCATCAATATCATAGCGTTTTACCACATCTCTTACTACATTCACCACAAAATTCTGTGCATCTTTATTTCCCGGATCAAAATATTTTACACCTCCATAATTGATGAACCATTCGGGATGTAGTTTGGTAATATGATCCGGAGAAATAGATGATTTTCCGATCCGGAACTCTGCACGATATGGATTCATCCATGCATGAAATTCCATTCCGCGTTTATGCGTCTCCGTTATCATAAATTTCAGAGGATCGTAATAAGGAGAAGGAGGCTGCCCTTGCTTACCAGTAAGAAACTCGCTCCAGGGCTCATATTGGGAAGGATAAAATGCATCTGATGCAGGGCGAATCTGCACTACCACGGCATTCATTCCATTCCTTTTGTGCATATCAAGCAGTTTAATAAATTCATCTTTTTGCTGCTGAGTAGTTAGAAATTTAGATGATGGAAAGTCAATATTAGCTACTGTGGCTACCCACACTCCACGAAATTCATACTTAGGTTGTGCAATTAGTTGTTGGAAATTAAAAATAAAAGATAGAAAAAAAATACAGTATTGTTTCTTCATGGAGC